>JALZNB010000477.1 GCA_030857905.1 Actinomycetota bacterium | reverse complement strand
GCGCGGCAACTGGCTTGCCGCGGTCGGCATGGCGATAGCCGTCGTGGCGACCCTGCTGACGCCCGGGATGAGCAACTGGTGGCTGATCGTGCTCGGTGTCGCCATCGGCACGGCCGTTGGCGTCCCGGCGGCACGCAAGGTGAAGATGACCGCTGTGCCGCAGATGGTGGCGCTGTTCAACGGGGTCGGCGGCGGCGCGGTCGCGCTGATCGCGTGGGTCGAGTTCCGGCAGAGCGACGGTTTCGGCCATGAACCCGCGTACGTGGCGATCGCGACCCTGTTCTCCGCGGTCGTCGGATCGATCTCGTTCTGGGGCTCCAACGTCGCGTTCGGCAAACTCCAGGAAATCCTGCCCGGTCGCCCGATCGGCATCGGCCGGTTGCAACAGCCGCTCAACGCGCTGCTCCTGTTGATCTCGGTGACGTGTGCGGTGCTGGTGTTGGCGGGCAACACTTCCCAGTGGTGGATGATCGCGCTTCTCGTCGCGTCGGCCGTGCTCGGCGTGACCGTGGTACTGCCCATCGGCGGCGCGGACATGCCGGTCGTCATCTCGCTGCTCAACGCCCTCACCGGCCTCAGCGCCGCCGCGATGGGCCTGGCGCTGAACAACACCGCGCTGATCGTCGCGGGCATGATCGTCGGCGCGTCCGGAACCATCCTGACGAACCTGATGGCCAAGGCGATGAACCGCTCGATCCCGGCGATCGTCGCGGGCGGCTTCGGCGGCACCGGCGGTGCCGCCGCCGTGTCGGCCTCGGGCACCGTCCGCAAGACCAGTGCCGCCGACGCCGCGATCCAGATGGCCTTCGCCAACCAGGTGATCATCGTGCCCGGCTACGGCATGGCAGTGGCCCAGGCCCAGCACGCCGTGCGCGAGATGGCGGACCTGCTGGAATCGCGCGGGGTACCGGTGTACTACGCCATCCATCCGGTCGCGGGACGGATGCCGGGGCACATGAACGTGCTGCTCGCCGAAGCCGACGTGCCGTATGAACGGTTGAAGGAGATGGAGGACATCAACCGCGAGTTCACCCGAACCGACGTGACCATGGTGATCGGCGCCAACGACGTGACGAATCCGGCGGCGCGGACGGACCCGGCCTCGCCGATCTACGGCATGCCGATCCTGAACGTGGACCACAGCCGATCGGTGATCGTGTTGAAGCGCGGAATGGCGACCGGATTCGCCGGTGTCGACAACGCGCTGTACTTCGACCCGAAGACGTCGATGTTGTTCGGGGACGCGAAAAGCTCGGTGTCCGAGGTGACACTGGAACTCAAGGCCCTGTGACTCCCGGTGTCCGTTCCGCTTGAACGCGCGGCCAGGCACGCTGCGGGTCTACGGCACGAACACCGGCGCCTCATGTCGTTTGGGTGAGCGTGTGGAATCGGCACGTTGTCGGTGTTACCGCATACTGGCCACATGGGACAACCGGTGGCGATTGACAGGTCGGAGTTGGGGCTCTTCGGTCCAGACTCGGTGACCTGGCAGATGCACGCCGACGCGGCGATGTGGTTCGGCGGTATCCGGAGTCTCTACCTCCAGGCGCTGCACCCACGAGCGGTCGCCGGTGTGGTGCAGAATTCCGACTTCCAACATGATCCGCTGGGCAGGTTGGTGCGGACAGCCGAGTTTGTCGGGATAACGACCTATGGGACCGTGGGCGAAGCCCAAGAGGCGGGGGAGCGGGTGCGACGAGTGCACCGATCGCTCACGGCGACGGACCGGGAAACCGGGGAGGTCTTCGGGATAGACGATCCCGAACTGTTGCTCTGGGTGCATTGCGCCGAGGTGTCCTCGTTTCTCACCTCGGTCCGCCGCGCCGGTTACCCGCTCACCCGGGAGCATGGCGACCGCTATCTCGACGAGCAGCGGGCCAGTGCGGCATTGGTGGGATTGGACCCGAGGAATGTCCCCGGTTCGACGGCGGAGATGCGGCGGTATTTTCGGGAGATTCGGCCCACTCTGCGACGAACCGACGACGCCGATGTCATCTACGACTTTTTGCACGGCCCGCCACTGCGGGGACTGGCGCGATCGGGTGTCCCGCTCTATGGGATGACCATCGGCCATCTCTCCTATTCCATCCTCCCGGAGTGGGCGCGGCACCTTTAGGGTCGCCGCGCCTACCCGGAAGTGGCGACAACGGTGGTGATTCGAGCGTTGCGGGCGGCGGCGGCACGAATTCCCGCGGTGGGTCGTGAGCCCGCGTTCGTGGCCGCGACCCGGAGACTGGGGCAGTGGGCCGCGCCCGGCGCCGACAAGCTCAGCCGCCGTGGGCTTCCTGGAACTTGATGACCAGCGCCTGCGGGATGCGCCCACGCTCGGCGATGGCTTCACCCTGGCTGCGCGCCCACTCACGGATGGCCTGGTTGTCGGCCTTGTCGCCCGCCGATGTGGACTTGCGGGCCACGACGGCGCCCTTCGACTTGCGGCCCCCGGTGCGGCGCGCGTGCCCGACGAATTCGGCGAGCGACTCGCGCAGGCGGGTGGCATTGTCGCTGGACAAGTCGATGAGAAAGTCCACGCCATCGAGGGCGAAGGTGACGGTCTCGTCGGCCTCGCCACCATCGAGATCGTCGACCAGTTCGACAACGGTCTTCTGCGCCACGGTTTCCTCCGCGTGATGAGTCGGTGTTGCTTGAGTCGGGACGAATTCGCCCTGCGTCGGTCGGGCATTTCGCCGCCGAACAGATGTGAGCGTATCAATATCGTTGCGTGGAACCGGTGAGGTGGTCCGGTGTGGCGGGTGCGAATATCGGCTTTGTGTCGGTGGAACATGGCTGACCAGCGAAAATTCACCGATAACGACTTGTTCGCGTTGCCCGCGGTGTCGATCGGTGCGGCGGTGGGCGCGCTGGCGAGATATTCGCTGGTCAGCGCCTTGCCGGTCGCTCCGGGAGGTTTTCCACTGGTTACTTTGCTAGTAAATTCCGGCGGTTGTCTGTTGATCGGCATACTGATGGTGGCGGTCGCCGAAGCCCACCGTCGCGTGAGGCTATTTCTCGGTACTGGCCTACTCGGTGGATTCACCACCTTCTCCGCCTACTCCGAGGAAGTCCGCGCACTCCTTCGCTTCGACGCCATCCCGCTCGCACTCGCTTATCTGGTGTGCACTGTCGTGTTCGCGCTGGTTGCTGTCGCGGTGGGGATGAAGATTGGCAGGCGCATCGCGTGATGGTGTTGCTGGTGATGCTGGGTGCCGCGGTCGGGGCGCCCTTGCGGTATCTGACCGACCGCGCGCTGCGCGGGTGGTTGGGGCCGAGCTTTCCGTGGGGGACGCTGGTGGTCAACGTCGTCGGCTCTGGGGTGCTCGGCTTTCTCGCTGGTGCCTCGGTGATGCTCGGCGCGCTGGTCGGTACCGGCTTCTGTGGCGCGCTGACGACCTACAGCACGTTCGGCTACGAGACTGTGCGCTTGATCGAGGACCGGGCATACCTACGAGCGGTCCTCAACGTTTCGGTCAGCGTTGTGGCCGGTGTCGGTGCGGCCGCGGTGGGTCACGCCGCTGCCTGAGCGCGAGACGGTTAGGTGGTGGGCGTCAGTTGAAGTGCTCGGATCGCGATGTCGCGCAGGGCCTTGTCGTCCGGTTTCGAGGGATGGTCGAGCCAGACCGCCTGGACGATTTTGACGCTGTTGCCATCACGGCCGCTGGCGTACGCGGACGACTCGAAAACGGGCTTGTGGCCGTCCGGCCACGCCACGCCCTCGACAGCTTGGTCCGACACACCGCCCGCCCCCGGCTTGTCGGCCACGGTGCGCAGTTCGGTCGCCGACGCGCTCTTGGTGAAGCGCAGCACCGAGACCAGTACCGCTGCCCGTTTGCCGTCGGCACTCGCCTCGAAGCGGGCTCTGATGAGCCGCGCGCACCCGTTCTTCTCCAGCCACGCCCGGACATCGCCGAAGGTGTGCGTGGCGCACTCGGGGTGGCTCGCCACGCCCTTGGGCGCGTACCCGACCCCGTCGACCGCAATGGTTTCGGACCTGGTGGTGTCCGGGCTGCTGCGCGGTTCCGTGTCGCCGCCGGCCGACCCGATGGCGACCGCGATCCCGGTGATGAGCAGGAGCGCCAGCAGCAGCGCCGCCGTGATGGGCAGCCAGCGCGGAGTGCGGGTGTCCGTCGCCGTGGCCCGCGCGCGCGGCGAGCCCGCGGCGATCTTCGGGATCAGTGTCGTGGCCTCCGCCCCGGGGTCCGCGCCCACCCGGAAGCCTTCGGCGGCGAACTCGAGATCGCTGACGGCCACCTCGTCCGGGTGCAGGACCGCCAGTACCTGCCTGATCTGGGAGACGGTGCACGGTCGTGGATGCGTCGCCAGTTCGCGAGCGGCTGTCAGGAGTGTCATCGGTTCGGGATGCAGGATGCGCACGCCGCGCATCAGGTCGGCCGTCGGTTGCGACACGCGGGATACATAAGGTCCGACGGCGACGACCAAGCCAACGGGGAGTGGCTCCATCGGTCCCGAGTGCAGCCTGGACGTGACGGCGGCCGCGGCGGCCAGTGCCTCGGCCGCGGGGTTGATCGCGCCGTCCGGTCGCACCAGCGGCCAGCCATCGGTGGTCCACTGACCTGCCAGCGGCGCGTCGAGTTGTACGGCGGGATCAGGCAGATCGACACCGGCGACGACGATCACCCCGCGCGGCAACACCAAGACGGCCTCGATAGGCGCCGGGCAGTCCGGCGGCCGCACACCGAGCAGCGCGATGCCGCCGACGATCTCGTCCCCGCGCCCCCAGGACGCGAGCGCGGCACGCAGGTCGGTTCCGACCGCGGCGGTCTCGTCCCCGAGCCGGATCACCCGCACCCCGCCACCTCCACCCGCGCCCCGACGGATCGATCACTTTCGCTCGACACGCTATCGGGGGCGGCGGTAACCGCGCGCGGCGACCTCCACACGCCCATTCGACCGGCTCGATCACCGGAACGAGGGTCCCTCATTTCAGCTACGACGGCTGGTAAACACGGTGAAAGCGTCCCGATTCTCTGGCCGTCGCGCGCGTGATTAGTCCAGCCCCGTGGGCATGGCCTAGACCTCGCTGACTTTGTGTGATGGACCGGCAGTCGGCGGCCGCACACAAGGTGTCTCAATCGTGTCCATCCGGGCCCGTCGCCGCACCGATATCGGCAATTCTGTGACCAGTGGTGGTTTCGTGGTTCGTGTGGCCAAAGTGTCCGGCGGCAGGGCACAATGAGCGCGGGTATTACGCCCGTGTGAGCCAGACACCCGTTGATCGCCAGGACGTAGGGGAAGACGATCCTCGTCGAGCAGCGGAGGTCAGCAGTGAGCACCCGTGGAAACACCCAAGGCGTGGTGTACGTCCACTCGTCGCCGTCTGCGGTATGTCCGCACGTCGAGTGGGCGATTTCGGGCACCCTAGGGGTGCGGGCCGAGTTGCGCTGGACCGCGCAGCCCGCCGCGCCCGGTCAGTTGCGCGCCGAATGCGCGTGGACGGGCGAGCAGGGCATCGGCGGCAAGCTGGCGGCCGCTCTGCGCGCCTGGCCGATGATCCGTTTCGAGGTCACCGAGGAGCCCAGTTCAGGAACCGATGGCGAACGCTTCTGTTATGCGCCCACCCTGGGCCTCTGGCATTCCCGCACGAGCGCCAACGGCGACATCGTCGTCGGCGAGGACCAGTTGCGCACCCTCGCCGCGTCGGCGCGGGGCGGTGAATCCTTCGCCTTCGGTGTCGACGAACTGCTCGGCGCGTCCTGGGACGACGCCCTCGAACCGTTCCGCCGCGCGGGCGATGGTGCTCCGGTGACCTGGCTGCACCGCGTCGGATAGGCGGTTATGGCACGCTTGGCCGGTGCGTGTGTCAAGAGCGGAACGACAGCACTGGCTGCTGCCGGTGGTGCTGGTCGCTGTCGCCGTGACGGCGGCGGCGGCCTTGCTCGCCCGCGAGTTCTACGCCAACGCCGACACCCTCGCCACGCCGCCCGCGATCCTGCCGAGTGAGAGCGCCCTGCCCCTCGCCGAGCAGCCGGGCCCGCGTGACGTGCGCGCCACCAAGGACGCCACAGAGCACCCGCTGTACGAGACGGTTCGTCAACTCCTACAGACCTACTTCGACGCCATCAACGGCAAGAACTACGCCAGGTGGCAGACGACGGTCACCGACGCGCGGATCAACGACATGCCCGAGTCGAGCTGGAGCGCGGCCTACCGCTCCACCCAAGACGGCAGCATCGTGGTCTATCGGATCGAGACGGGCCCGAGTGAACAGGGCAGGGTCATGCTGACCTTCGTCAGCAAGCAGGACGTCGTCGACGCGCCGTTGGAATTGCCGGAGGCGTGCATCCGGTGGAACGTCATCTTCGCGCTCGCCGTCGAGGACGACATCTGGAAGATCGACGCGGGTGCGACCGGCGCGTCCCCTCAACACGAGAAGTGCTGAAAGGGCCCACACCGGACGACGGCGTGGGCCCTTTCAGGGGTGATCTGGTTACAGCGGGATGTTGCCGTGTGAGCCGCGACCAGCCGGTGCCGAGGCCAGTGCCTCGGCCAGCTTCTGCCGGGTCTGGCGCGGGTCGATTAGCTCATCGACCACACCGATCGCCATGGCTCGGTCGACGCCACCCGCGATGCGCTCGTGCTCGGTTGTCAGGCGGGCGTGCAGTGCCTCGCGCTCCTCTTCCGGGGCGGCGGCGAGCTTCTTGCGGTGCAGGATGCCGACGGCCGCCTTCGCGCCCATGACGGCGACCTCCGCCTCCGGCCACGCGAACACGGCCGTCGCACCGAGAGAACGGGAGTTCATCGCGATATAGGCGCCGCCGTAGGACTTGCGAGTCACCAGCGTGACGCGGGGGACCACCGCCTCGGCGAAGGCGTGCAGCAGCTTCGCGCCCCGACGGACGACGCCGTCCCACTCCTGGCCGACGCCAGGCAGGTAACCGGGGACGTCCACGATGACCAACAGCGGCACGCCGAAGCTGTCGCACATGCGCACGAACCGGGCAGCCTTCTCGGCGGACAGCGAGTCGAGGCAACCGCCCTTGCGCAGCGGGTTGTTCGCGATCACGCCGACCGTGCGGCCGCCGAGCCTGCCGAGGCCGACGACGATGTTCGGCGCCCACTTCGCCTGCAACTCCTCGAACTGCGAGACCCCGTCGGAGTCGGTGTCGAGGATGCCGCGCAGCAACGGCTTGACGTCATAGGCGCGGTTGGGCTGCACGGGCAGCAGCTCACGCAGGTTCTTCTGCTCACGTACCGCGTGCAGGTCGAACAGGCCCGGCTTGGCGAACAGGCTGGTGATCCGCCGCGCGCGGATGTAGGCGTCCGGCTCGGAATCGGCCAGCACGTGCACGACACCGGAACGCTTGCCGTGCGCTTCCGCGCCACCGAGGCCCTCCTGGTCGATCTGCTCGCCGGTGACACTGCGAACCACGTCCGGCCCGGTCACGAAGACCCGGCCCTGCGGTGCCATGATCACCAGGTCGGTCAGCGCTGGACCGTAGGCGGCGCCACCGGCGGCCGGACCGACGACCACGCTGATCTGCGGGACGCGTCCGGAGGCCCGGATCATCGCCGCGAAGACGTTGCCCACGGCGTCGAGGGACTCGACGCCCTCGGCCAGCCGGGCGCCACCGCAGTGCCACACCCCGATCACCGGGGACCGCTCGCGCAGCGCGGTGTCGATGGCCTCGACGATGTGGTCGCACCCCTCGCTGCCCATCGCGCCACCCATCTTGGTGGCGTCGGTGCAGTACGCGATGACCTTGACCCCGTCGATCCGACCGCGCACCGCGTACACGCCGCTGGAGTCGGCAGGCCGCAGTGGCGCCATCGAGTTGGCGTCGAGCAGCTGAGCGAGGCGGACCTCGGGCTCCCGAGGGTCAAGCTCGCGCTTGCCGTCGCTGCTGCGCGGTCTGGTGTCCAGGACGGTCATCGAGTGCTCCTCCGGAAATCGGATGATGGGCCGTGACGGGTGATCAGGCGGCGGTGAACACGAGTGCCACGTTGTGGCCGCCGAACCCGAACGAGTCGTTCACCGCGGCGGCGAGCTCCACCTTGCGCGGCTGGCCGGTGACCACGTCCAAACCAACCCGGGGGTCGATGTTCTCCAGGTTGCGGGTGGCGGGGATGACCCCGTAGTAGATGGAGAGCAGGGTGATGATGCTTTCCACCGCGCCCGCGCCACCGACGAGGTGACCGAGCGAGCCCTTCGGCGCGGTCAGCACCACGTGGTCGCCGAGAGCCTTGCGGATCGCGGCGGCCTCGCCGATGTCGCCGACCACGGTCGAGGTGGCATGCGCGTTGACGTGGGTGATGTCGGTCGCGGTCAGTCCCGCCTGGCTCACCGCCTGCTCGATGGCCTTGATCTGGCCGATGCCCTCGGGGTGATTGCCCGTGATGTGGTAGGCGTCGGAGGTCATGCCGTAGCCCGCGAGCCTGCCGTAGATCCGCGCACCACGGGCGGCGGCGTGGTCGGCCCGCTCCAGCACCAGCACCCCGGCGCCCTCGCCGAGCACGAACCCGTCCCGGTCGACATCGAACGGGCGCGACGCCCGCTCCGGCTCGTCGTTGCGGTTGCTCAACGTCCGTGCCTGGGAGAACCCGGCCACCGTCACCTGGTGGATGCACGCCTCGGCACCACCGGCGACGACCACGTCCGCGCGGCCGTTCTGAATCATCTGCCAGGCTCCGGCCAGTGCTTCGGCACCGGAGGCGCAGGCCGACGCCGGGGTGTGCACCCCGGCCCTGGCCCGCAACTCGATGCCGACATGCGCGGCCGGACCGTTGGGCATCAGCATCGGCACCGTCAGCGGCGAGACCTTGCGCAACCCGTGCTCCTCCAGGATGTCGTCCTGGTCGAGCAGGGTCACGGGGCCACCGACACCGGTGCCGATGCTGACCGCGAGGCGATCCGGGTCCACCGGCTCGTGCCCGTCGGTCGGCAGCGCGAACCCGGCGTCCGCCCAGGCCTCCCGCGCGGCGATGATCGCGATCTGTTCGCACCGGTCAAGCCTGCGGGCCTGCACTCGCGGCAGGATCTCCGACGGCTCGACCGCCAGCGGAGCGGCGAGTTTGGCGGGCAGGTCGAACCGCTCGACCCAGTCCTGCGTGTTGCGCCGGATTCCGTTGCGTCCTGCGAGGAGCGCTTCCCAGGTGGACGAGACGTCACCGCCGAGCGGCGTGGTCGCGCCGATCCCGGTGATGACGACGTCGACGTTGCTCATGGGTTTCCTTCGCGAGGGAGGTGGGTGGCGCACCGGTGCCGATCGGGCCCGAGGAGCCGGTGGTACGGCGGGGGTGGGTCAGACGTTCTTCGACACGTACTTGACCGCGTCGCCGACGGTCTTGAGGTTCGCCAGCTCGTCGTCCGGGATCTTGACGCCGAACCGGTCTTCGGCCTGAACGGCGATCTCGACCATCGACAGCGAGTCGATGTCCAGGTCGTCCACGAAGGACTTGTCCGCGGTCACGTCGTCAGTGGCGACACCCGCGACCTCTTCGACGATCTCAGCCAGTCCTTCGAGGATCTGGTCGTCGCTCGGCTTCTCCGACATGACTTGTGTGTCCTTCCTAGTGTCCACCCGGCGGGTACCGCACCTGCCGGGAACTGTCAGCCCTGTGAATCTCAGGGGCAGATCACGACCTGTCCCGCGTAGGACAGGCCCGCACCGAACCCCACCAGCAGCGCGACATCGCCCGGCTTGATGCGGCCCGCCGCGCGCATGTGGTCCATCGCCAACGGGATGGACGCGGACGAGGTGTTGCCGGAGTACACGACGTCGTCAGCGACGACCATGTCCTCGCGCGCCCCCTGCGCCCGCAGCTTCTTCGCGATCGACTCGACGATCCGCAGGTTCGCCTGGTGCGGGATCAGCACATCCACCTCGGACGGCGCGATCCCGGCGAGTTCCAGGGCCTGGAGGGCGATCGGCGCGATCCGGGTGGTCGCCCACCGAAAGACCGACTGGCCCTCCTGGTAGATGAACCGCTGGTCGGTCAGGCCGATCATCTCGGTCATGTCGCCCGCGCTGCCCCAGGCCACCGGGCCGATGCCCGGCTCGTCGGAGGGACCGACGACCGCGGCACCGGCGCCGTCGGCGAAGATGATCGCGTTGGCCCGGTCGGTCGGGTCGACCCAGTCGGTGAGCTTCTCCGCGCCGATCACCAGCACCCGCCCCGCCGAGCCAGCGCGGACCAGGTCGGAGGCGGTGCCCAGCGCGTAGCAGAACCCGGCGCACGCGGCGTTGAGGTCGAAGGCGCCTGCGGCCTTCACCCCGATCCGGTCGGCGACCTGGGCGGCTCCGTTGGGGATGGGTGTGGGCATCGTGCAGTTCGCCAGCACCACGGTGTCCACATCCGAGGGTGCCAGCCCGGCATCGGCCAGCGCCTTCGATCCGGCGTTGACCGCCATGTCGACCAGGAGCTCGTCCTTCGCGGCGAACCGGCGCTCGGCGATGCCGACGCGGTCGCGAATCCACTCGTCGGTGGTGTCCATCCGCTGCGAGAGCTCGTCGTTGGTGACGATGCGTTCCGGCTGGTACGAGCCGATACCGAGGATGCGGCTGGCCTTGGCGCCCTGGGCGAGTCGCAGCGTGGTCATGCGGTACTTCCGATCAGTTCGGTCACGCTGTCCAGGATCTCAGGCGTCTTCATCCCGACGATGTGGGCACCTTTGAGCTCACGCTTGGCCAGGCCGATGAGCGCGCCCGCGGGCGGAAACTCGATGACCGTGTCGACGCCGAGCGTGGCCATGCTCGCCATGCACAGGTCCCAGCGCACCGGATTGGTGACCTGGTCGATCAGTCGGGCCAGCACGTCGGCGCCGTCGGTGACCACGGCGCCGTCCCGGTTGGAGAGCAGCGTGCGAGTCGGGTCCGCCGGGGCGGCGATGGTGGCCGCGTGGGCCCGCAG
>JALZNB010000463.1 GCA_030857905.1 Actinomycetota bacterium | reverse complement strand
GGGCGGGGGTTTGGAGTCACCGCTCGCCCCTGCGGCCGAGGTGCTGCCACTGTCGCCCGCGAGTTTGGTGACGACCCCGTTGAGCTGGGTCATCACCGTTTCCAGGTTCGTCGACGTGTCGCCGGTGAGCTGGGCCGAGTAGTTGGCCAGCTCGGTCAGCTTCTGCTGCGCGCCCGCCGGGTCACCCGCCTGCCGCAGAGCCGCCGCCGCCTGCAACAACTCGGCGGCCTTCCGGTTGAAGTCGTCGATCTGGTCCTGGTTGACCTTCTGGCCGATCTTGAGCACATCGCTCGCCTCGCGGACGGCGGTCTGCACCTCGGCGCTGTACTGACTCAGCTCGGCGCCCGCCGTCTGCTGCCCCTGCACGTCTTCCTGGTGCCGCAAACTGGACTGACCCGACCAACCCTCGCGCAGCGACCCCGCCTGACGACCGGCGTCATAGCCGACAGTGTCGAGGGTGCTGGTGACCCCGGCGTGCGCCTGCCCGACCTGGTCGATGGCGTTGTCGTCGGTGGCGAGGTGCCGCTGCGCGGTGGCCGCGGGCTGGATCATCGGGTCGAGCAGGTCCCTGACGGGGGCGCTCACGCCAGCTCACCCGTCGCGCGACGCAGACCGTCGGTGGCGTCCTGCTCGATGCTTTCGAGATTCGTCCACGTGTTGCGCACCGCCTCGGAGGTGCCCCCCATGGTGCCCGCCAGGCGCTGGACGCGGTCGTGCTGGCGCTGTGTCGCCTGGCGGATCGCGTCGCTGAGGCCGGTCTCCTGGCCGATCTTGGAGAAGGCGTTGTCGCTGAACCCGACCTGCGGGCCGAGGTCCTTGTCCGCGAGTCCGCGCAACCGCTCGGCCAGCGGATCGATCCCCTTGGTGTAGGCGTGGAACGCCTCGCCCTCGCCGTGATAGCCGCCGACGTCCGAATGCCCTGAATTCCCCTGGGTCATCTGCTCCCCTCCCTCGCTCGGGAGTAGGACGCGCGTCCGGCCCCGATCGCTCCCCTGGAATCGGAACTCAAGGTTAGGACACGTCGAGCCCGGTCGGCGCCGTAAACACCCGATCCACCCAGAAGTCCTCCCCGGCGCCCGTTCAGCCCGGAACAACGGCCTGAGCGGCGACGATGCTGTCGCGGACCCGCTCGGCTTCGGCGATCCCGCCGGGCACGATCCGCCCTCGGTCGTGCGTGGCGTCGCGCAGATCACGCACCGCGCGAACCGGGGTGCCACGATTCGCGCGACGCAGGCATGGCTTTCGCCCGGAAATCCTGGCGTCGCGCGAATCCCCGAAACCGTTTTCGTGGCGGCGGTCAGACACCCATGGGATGCCAGACGGTCTTGGTCTCCAGAAATGCCCGAAGCCGGTTGATATCGGGCTGGCGGGCCCAATCCGGCGCGTTCTGCGGTGAGCGCAGGACGCGCTTCACCGTGCCCGCGGCGGCGACCTCCAGTTCCGCGCGGGCGTCGGGTGCCGCGCCGGTGAGGTCGAGCGCGTTGACGTCCGCGTGTGCGGCCAGCCACGGCGCCATCTCGGCGGTATGTCCGGTGAGAACGTTGACCACCCCGCCGGGCACGTCCGAGGTCGCCAGTACCTCGGACAGCGTGATCGCGGGCAGTGGACGGTCCTGGCTGGTGACCACGACGATGGTGTTGCCGGTCGCGATCGCCGGAGCCATGACGCTGACCAGACCCAGCAGCGAAGAATCCTGGGGAGCCAGCACGCCGACCACACCGGTCGGCTCGGGCAGGGAGAAGGAGAAGTACGGCCCGGCCACCGGGTTCGACGAGCCCAGGACGGTGGCGATCTTGTCGGTCCACCCGGCGTACCAGACCCAGCGGTCGATCGCGGCGTCGACGATGGCCTGGGCCTTCTTCGGTGGCACGCCCTCGCTCACCGACACCTCGGCGATGAACTGCTCGCGCCTGCCCTCAAGCAACTCCGCGACCCGGTAGAGCACCTGTCCCCGGTTGTAGGCGGTGGCACCGGACCAGCCCGCGAACGCCTTGCGGGCGGCGGCCACCGCGTCCCGAACGTCCTTTCTGGACCCCTGAGCCGCGTTCGCCAGGAACTTTCCCTTGCTGTCGGAGACGACATAGGTGCGGCCCGACTCGGAGCGGGGGAACTTGCCGCCGAGGTAGAGCTTGTAGGTCTTCGCCACGGTGAGACGCTCAGACATCAGGCCGTGCCTCCAGCCGGTCGCATGTGGTCGGACTGCACTTCGGGCATCCGCTCAGACATCGAGGTAGGCCTCCAGACCCGCGCGGCCACCCTCCCGGCCGAAGCCGGATTCCTGGTAGCCGCCGAAGGGGGCGGTGGGGTCGAAACGGTTGAACGTGTTGGCCCACACCACGCCCGCGCGCAACTGGTTGGCCATCCACAGGATGCGGGAACCCTTGTCGGTCCAGATGCCCGCCGACAGCCCGTACGGCGTGTTGTTGGCCTTCGCGACGGCCTCGTCCGGGGTGCGGAAGGTCAACACCGACAGGACCGGCCCGAAGATCTCCTCGCGCGCGATCCGCATCGCCTGGCTCACCCCGGCGAACACCGTCGGGGCGAAGAAGAAACCCTTGTCCGGCACCGGACACGGGCTGGTCCAGCGCACGGCGCCCTCGTCATCGCCCGCCGCGACCAGCTCCTGGATCCTGGTGAGCTGTTCGCGCGAGTTGATGGCGCCGATGTCGGTGTTCTTGTCGAGCGGGTCGCCCATCCGCAGCGTGGCGATGCGCGTGTGCAGCTTGGCGAGCAGTTCGTCGGCGATCGACTCCTGCACCAGCAACCGCGAACCCGCGCAGCACACGTGTCCCTGGTTGAAGAAGATGCCGTTGACGATGCCCTCGACGGCCTGGTCGAGCGGCGCGTCGTCGAAGACGATGTTGGCCGCCTTGCCGCCCAGCTCCAGGGTCAGCTTCTTGGAACTGCCCGCCAGCGACCGCTGGATGATCTTGCCGACCTCGGTCGACCCGGTGAACGCCACCTTGTTGACCCCGGGGTGGTTCACCACCGACGCGCCGACATCACCCGCGCCGGGCAGGATGTTGACCACCCCCGGCGGCAGCTCGGCCTGCTGGATGATCTCGGCGAGCACCAGCGCGGACAGCGGCGTCGTCTCGGCGGGCTTGAGCACCACGGTGTTGCCGCAGGCCAGCGCGGGCGCGATCTTCCACGCCGCCATCAGCAGCGGGAAGTTCCACGGGATGACCTGCCCGGCCACCCCGACCGGACGCGGGTCGGGCCCGAAGCCCGCGTAGTCGAGCTTGTCGGCCCACCCCGCGTGGTAGAAGAAGTGCGCGGACGCCGTCGGCACGTCGACATCGCGCGATTCCTTGATCGGCTTGCCGTTGTCCAGGCTTTCCAGCACCGCCAGCTCGCGGGTGCGCTCGGCGATCATCCTGGCGATCCGGAAGATGTACTTGGCCCGCTCGGCACCCGGCATCGGGCCCCACACCTTCGTTTGCGCCCGACCCGCGGCCGCGACCGCGCGGTCGACGTCGGCCGCGCTCGCGGTGCTCACCTCGGCGAGCACTTCCTCGGTGGCCGGGTTGATCGTCTTGAGCGGCTCACCCTCGCCCTCGACGAACTTGCCGTCGACGAACATCCGGTAGCTCGGCTTGAGGTTGGCGATGGCCCGTGATTCGGGCGCGGGAGCGTAGTCCCAGGTCATTGTCAGTCCACCGTTACGTAGTCGGGGGCGCTGTAGTGGCCTTCGAGTTGGGTGCGACGCTGCATCAGCAGGTCGTTGAGCAGGCTCGAAGCGCCGAAGCGGAACAGGTGCGGCTCCAGCCACTGCGGACCGGCGACCTCGCGCACCGCGACCAGGTAGCGGATCGCGTCCTTGGTGGCCCGGATGCCGCCGGCGGCCTTGACTCCGCGCAACTCGCCGGTGGTCGCGTGCCAGTCGTGCACGGCCTGGAGCATCACGTGGGTGACCGGCAGCGTCGCGGCCGGGGCCACCTTGCCGGTGGAGGTCTTGATGAAGTCGCCGCCCGCCAACAAGGCCAGCCACGACGCGCGGCGGACGTTGTCGTAGGTGGCGAGTTCGCCGGTCTCCAGGATGACCTTGAGGTGGGCGTCGCCACAGGCGGCCTTGATGGTGCGGATCTCGTCGAACACCTGCCCGTAGCGGCCGGAGAGGAACGCGCCCCGGTCGATCACCATGTCGATCTCGGTGGCCCCGGCCTCGACGGCGAACTCGGTGTCGGCGATCTTGATCCGCAGACTGGACCGGCCGGACGGGAACGCGGTGGCCACACTCGCGATCGCCACCCCGGTGCCCGCGAGCTCGGAGACCGCGGTCTCCACCATGTCCGGGTAGACACAGACAGCCGCGACAGCGGGCACGTCCGGGCGATCAGGGTCGGGCCTGCGAGCCTTCGCGCACAGAGACCGCACCTTGCCCGGGGTGTCCGCGCCTTCCAGAGTGGTCAGGTCGACCATCCTGATCGCGGTGTCGATCGCCCAGAGTTTGCTGGCCTTCTTGATGCTCCTGGTGGCGAGACCGGCGCTGCGCTGCTCGACCCCCACTTGATCGACGCCGGGCAAGCCGTGCAGGAACCGGCGCAACGATGTCTCGTCGCGGGTCGCGTCAGCGAACTCGGGCGGGGTGCCCGCAGTCGAGGTTTCGGCCATACCGGCGAGTATAGGGAGGTGACCGGAAACGCCAGTGAAGTTGTCCACAGGCGTTCAGCGGGTGGCCGTCATTCCGCGATCTCCTTGGCGGACTTCTTCTTTTTCTTGCGAACCGGCTTGACCTCGACCCCGCCCAACATGGCGAAACCGTTGATCCGCACCACCGGCCCGTCCGGCGAACCGGCCGTGCGGACCTTGTTCTCGAAGCCACCCATGAACGCGGAGCCGGTCACGTGCACGGTGACCCCCTCCGGCACGAAGATCTCCACCCCGCCCATCAGCGCGAACGCCTGGATGGTCGTCTCGCGGGACTCGAAGGTGGCGTGGCTCAGGTCGATCTGGACGCCACCCAGGACGGCGACCGCGCTGAAGGTGGGCGGGATGGTCCACACCCCCTTGCGCTCCGCGCCGGACAAGATCGCGATCGCGTTCGTCGAGGTGCCCCGGCCGCCGATGCGGTTGGACCCACCCAACACGGGTGGTGCCCCGGCGGCGGACACGACAACCTGGTGGCCCGGCAGGTCGCGAGTCACCGGCTCCAGTTCGCCGAAGGTCCTGGCCGCGTAGACCTGGCCCAGGCGCTCGTCAAGCTCGTTAAGGGTGAGCCTGCCATCGGCCATCGCATCGTGCAGGATCTTGGCGAAGCGCTCCCGGTCGGCGTTGGACGCCCGCATCTCGTGCGGACCGGGAATGCCGGGCTGCTCAGTCACGCCAGGCAGCCTAGCGCGCTGCCCGCACGAACATCGTCGAACGGGTAACACCGTCACCGTGGGGTTCCTCGCGAAGATCCCGAGTTCCTTCCGGGCTGACCACAGCGATTCCGTCGTCCACCGCGAGCATGAGCGGACCGCCGCCGACGATTCTCGACCGACACGTACTACGGTCTTCGGCCATGGACGTGCAGACAGTGGATCACCCGCTCGCCAAGGCCAGGCTCACCGTGATGCGTGACGCCCGGACCGACAGCGCGACCTTCCGGGCGGCACTGCATGAGCTGACGGTCATGCTCGTCTACGAGGCGACCAGGAACGCGCCGCTGCGCGAGGAACGCATTCACACGCCCGTCGCGCGCACGGTTGGGCACTGGTTGGCCAACCCGCCGTTGCTGGTTCCGGTGCTGCGGGCCGGTTTGGGCATGGCTGACCAGGCACACAAGCTCATCCCGGACGCGCAGATGGGGTTCGTCGGGCTCGCTCGCGACGAGACGACCTTGCAGCCCACGCCGTACATGGAGTCGCTGCCCGACGACCTGTCCGGGCGCCCGGTGTACGTGCTCGACCCGATGCTGGCCACCGGCGGCTCACTGGTCTACACCATCCGACTGCTGGTCGATCGGGGTGCGACCGACGTGACCGCGATCTGCGCCCTGGCCGCACCGGAAGGCGTCGAGCATCTGGCCGCGGCGGACCTGCCGGTTCGGTTGATCACAGCCAGTATCGATGAGCGGCTCAACGACTCCGGCTTCATCGTCCCCGGCCTTGGTGACGCGGGCGATCGTCAGTACGGCTCGGTCTAGTTTTCCGGCGACCGGTTGGTGTCATAGTGGTATCGTGGCCACTATGGCGATGACTCTGCGGTTGACCGACGAGGAGAACGCCCGGCTCGACGAACTCGCCGAGGTCGAAGGACGCTCGAAACAGGAGATCATGCGGTTGGCGCTCGCCGACAGGTGGGCCCGCCTGCACAAAGAGGAACAACTCAGCGAAGTGCTCGGGCGGGTGCTGCCGCGCTACCGGAAGTTGCTCGACCGGATCGGCACCGTCTGAGTCCGACTGTCGGACCGGGCGGGCAGACTTACCCTTCGTGACCGCATATCTGGACGCAGGCGACCTGTTGGTCCTGGCCGCCGCCCTCGTCCCCGGCGACCTCGTCGTCCAGGATCTGGGCCTGCTCGACTCCGCCGCGCACCGGCCGCAGGCCACCGTGCTCGGCGTCGAGGCGTACGACTCGCTGTGGCTGAAGTCGGCGTCACTGCTGCACTCCGTGGTGCGCACCCGTCCGCTCGCGGAAGGCAACTGGAAACTCGGATGGGTCGCCGCTGTCACCATGTGCGACCTCAACGGATGGTGGATCGACGCGGACACCGACGACGCCCTGGACATGGTTCGCCAGGTGGACAAGGGAAACATCGAGGTTCCCAAGATCGCCGCGTACATCGAGAAGTGGGCATTGCCCAAGGAGAACGACTTCTAGTCCCGGCTTCACCTGGCGCAGGAGGCAACCGCATGACCCTTCCCACCCGGACACTGGGCGGACTGACCGTCGGCGCCCAAGGTCTCGGCTGCATGGGCATGAGCCAGAGCTACGGCGCGGGCGACGACACCGAGTCCATCGCGACCGTCCACCAGGCGCTGGACCTCGGCGTGAGCTTGCTCGACACCGCCGACATCTACGGCTCGGGGACCAACGAAGAACTGGTCGGCCGGGCCATCGCGGACCGCCGCGACCAGGTGGTACTCGCCACCAAGTTCGGCTTCACCGGTCAGCGAGTCGGAAGCGACCCGGCCGCCATCCGGGGTGACGCGGAGTACGTGCGCTCGGCGTGCGACGCCTCGCTCAAGCGGCTCGGCGTCGACCACATCGACCTGTACTACCAGCACCGGGTCGACCCGAACACCCCGATTGAGGAGACGGTCGGCGCGATGGCCGAGCTGGTCACGGCGGGCAAGGTGCGCTACCTGGGCCTGTCCGAGGCGGGCGCGGACACGATCCGGCGAGCGCACGCGGTGCACCCGATCAGCGCGTTGCAGAGTGAGTGGTCCCTGTGGACGCGCGGGATCGAGGCCGAGATCCTGCCGACGGCCCGAGAGTTGGGCATCGGCGTCGTCGCGTTCTCGCCACTCGGCCGGGGTTTCCTCACCGGCAAGTTGACCTCGTCCGAGTTCGGCGACGGAGACATGCGAGCCACACTGCCCCGGTTCGAGGCGGCGAACTTCGAGCGCAACCAGGCGATCGTGGTCGCCCTCCAAGCACTCGCCGCCGAACGCGGTGTGACTGCGGGGCAGCTGGCGTTGGCGTGGGTGCAGAGCCAGGGCACCGACGTCGTGCCGATCCCCGGTACCAAGCGCCGGACCTACCTGAAGGAGAACGTCGCTTCGGCGACCCTCGAACTGAGCGATGCTGACATCGTCGCTGTGGAATCGGCCGCGCCCGACGGCGCTGTGGCGGGCGAGCGCTACACCGCCGACATGCTGCGCGCCAGCGGCAATTGATTTGGTCGAACGAACGGGCGGGCAGGTCAACGACCTGCCCG
>JALZNB010000456.1 GCA_030857905.1 Actinomycetota bacterium | reverse complement strand
CTCGGCTGCTCGCCGCGATCACGGTGTGCACGCCGCCCGCGAGCATCGCCCCCGCGAAGCCGAGTGGTTCGTCGCCGGGGCGGATTCGGTTGAGCGCGAGTTCGCACGCCGCGAGCACCACCTGGTGCGGCGGGCGGCGTACCCGGCCGACCTCGTGGGCGAAGAGGGCGCCGTCGACCAGCTCCAGCCGGGAGAACAGGGCGTTCTCCGGCTCGTGTTCGCCGTGCGCGGCGATATGTGCCAGCCCGACCCCGTCCAGTGCCGCGAGCACCGAGCCGACTTTGGCCTCGGATGTGCCGAGCACGGTCGCGTTCCGGTGGTAGCGGGCGAGTTTGTCGATCTCGCCGGGGGAGGCGTTGAGGCCGGGGCCGTGGATGAGCACGACGCCGGAGCTGGGCTCGCAGTCGACCCGGCTCGCGGCCAGCCATGCGGTCGCCGACGGGACGACGGTCGTCGGCCGCGTGCCGCAGGAGGCCAACACACTCCACGGCACGACGTGCAGCGCGCCGGTCGGGACGATGATCAGCTCCCGGTCGCCGACCATCGACGCCAAGGGGCGCAACAACTGTTCGTCGAGCCGGTTCGCCTCGCGCCGGGCGGACGCGGAGATCACGTGGACGAACGCGGCGGGCAGGCGGTCCGGCGCGAGGGCGTTCAGATCCGCGTGCAGCTTCCGCGCGCCTTCGGTGGCCACCTCGGCCGACCCGAGCCGGACCAGCCGCATTCGTCCGCCCGCGATGACCACGGCGACGAGGTCGTCGCGTGACGCGGCGAAGCTGATCAGCGCCCGATCCCCGAGCCGGGCGATCACCTCCTCCGGCGTCGCCACCGGCCGGGGCTTTCCCCACGGGTTCGCGCTCCAGCCGAGTCGGGTGGCATCACGCTGGCTCACCGCGTATCGACGCTCCAGCGTGGCGGTGGGCAGGCCGTCGAGCCGGGCCCGCCGCAGCGCCCGACTCAACTGCCGGACCTCGGCGATCCGTTCGGCCAACTCGGTGTCCACAGTGGACTCAAGCGGGTCGTACCGGTACATCTGCGCCCTGGTCCGCTCCAACCAGGTGAACAGCCGCTTGGCGTCGGCGGCGCAATCGCGGCCGTCGAGGACGAGCCGGATCGCCAGATCGCCGAGTTCGCGACCGTGCAACGCCGTGCCCGACACCAGTTCCGGGCCGCCCAGTCGGTCCCGGACCCGCCCCAGCTCGGTCAGCCCGGCTTTGGCCTGCGCGAGCGCACCGCGCCTGCTTTTCTGTGCCAGTGCGAGTTCGGCCCGACACAGGCGCATCAGCAACCGGTGGTCGATCGGCCGGATCCGCCGCGACCTCGGCACGGTCGCCAACAACTCCTCGGCCCGTGGGGCGTTGCCCAGCCGCACCTCCAGCAGGGCGGCGAGAACGTGGGCGAGCGCGGCCTCGTCGAACAACGACAGCGCGCAGAGCTGGGCGGACAGTGCCAACGCCTGTTCGGGCAGCTTCGCGGGTGGACGCTTCGCGGCGAGCGCCCGGCGTGCGTCGACCCGCAGCGCGATCAACCCGGCCATCGCGGCTCGGCCAGGGCTGCCGCGCCGTTCCAACTTGCCCCGCACCGAGTTCGCGATCCTTCGCGCGGTCTTGTTCTGTCCATCGAGCAGGGCGGCCGTGGCCCGGAGCAATTCGGCTTCCGCGACGTCCTGACCGGTGCGCTGCCTGCGCAGTGCGGGCAGCGTGTCGTCCAGGTGCCTGCCCGCCTCGTCGGCGAGACCGACACTGATCATCGCCTCCGCCTGGTCGATCCGCAGTCGGAGCAGCAGACTGGGCTCCAGGTCGAGGAAGATCTTGTTCGCCTCCTCGTACCGCCGCAACGCGGCCGGGATGTCGCCCGCTCGTTGCAGTACGTTGCCCAGGGCGTGCTTGGCGATTCCGGCCCTGATCGGTAGATCGTGCGCGACGGCCAACTCGAAGGCCCGGTTCAGGTCGCGCACCGCGAGCTGGGGCTGGTCGAGTTCGCCGTAGGCGTTGCCGCGGTTGGTCAGGGTCGTGACCAGCGACTGGGCGACCGGCCCCGGATCGCCGCCGCCGTGCGCGAGTGACTTCTCGTGGTAGGCCACATCCAGATCGACGTACCGAATGCCCTCTTCGAGCCGTCCGACTCGAAAGAGCAGGGCGGCGTTGTTGCCGTTGAGCATGCTGAGCAGCTCGGCGCCCAGGGCGGGATCGGGGAAGTCGATCAGCGCCTCGCGAGCGATGGCGAGCTGGGCGAGCCCGGCGTCCAGGCCGCTCGTCTCGGCGAGGCAGAAGGACAGGGTCATCAGGAGGCGGGTTCGGACCTCGATCCGCTCGACCGGGTCGACACCGGCGGTGTCGACCAGGGCCAGTCCCTGTCTCAGCAGCCGAATCCCGGAGAGATTGCGGGCGGCGGCGGCGGCCGCGCGGCCTTGTGCGTGCAGCTCACGGGCGCGTCGGACAGCCTCGGCCGGCTCGACCGAATGCCTGCCTGCGCGTGTCGATCTTGCCGATGAGGAAACGGGCACTCTGTTATGAGACCACAATGATCGGGGATCACAACCGGTAGTCACTCGGCGCCGGTCGAACAGGATGTCCTGCCGACCGGCGCCGGGCGACCACCTCGAATCAGGCTCCCGCGGCCTGGGCGGGCTGCCCGGCGGGCGACACCGGCTCGGCCATGGGCTCTGGCTGGTGCGGGGTGTACGGGCCACCGTTCGGAGTGGCCGGGTCATCGTGTGGCGTGTACGGGCCACCGGTGAGGGTGTTGCCATCGCGCTTGGCCTCGGACAGCGCATTCTCGATGGCGTCGATCTCCTCGATCAGTTTGGGGTCGGTCTTGTCAGTCATGAGTTGTCCCTCCCGGCAACTCGCCCTCGCGGGCGATGCGGACTGATGGTGATCGCTGTGCTGGACCCCCCGGTCCGCGATCCGCTTAAGACTGACACAGATGGACGTACTTTCATGAGTAATTTCACTCAATGCAATGATATTTCTCGATCTGACCACGGGGTGACCTGGAGCTTTGTCCGCATTCGAGGGCATTGACCACCCAATTGGGTGAGGCTGTTCACCTTATTGCACCCATTAATGGATCATGAAATAGCGACCGGGCGATCGCGGAACGGATCGACTAGTCGAAGATTCCCCGGGGCGCGGCGACGTGGCGCAGCCATGCCTCGACGCGCTGCTCCCAGTTCTGACCGATGTCCGTGTGACCGACCACGAACGACCCGAGGAATGACTGCGCCCTGGTGCCCAGCCCGCCGCCCTTGGCGACCCGGACCTTCTTCACCACGTCCAACACCACCTGCAGGTCGTCCGGGCGGGCCAGGAAGGTGACCGACACCGCGCTGAACGCCCCGGCGAACGCGGGTGAGGGCGTGAAGGTGATCTCCTGGAAGAACGGCAGCTGCTGGTCGACGCCGTCGAGCCGGTTCTTGTCCAGGGTGGCCGAACGAAACTGAAACCCGAGCCTGCTCAGCGCGTCGAGGACGCGGTGCTGCCCCGGCAGCGGTTCGATCGACACGGCGTCGACGTCCTGTGGGTCGACGACGGTGTTGGCGAGGTCGAGGTTCGTCTGCAGCCCGACCGCCATGCCGGTGAGGTACTTGCCGAGTACCGAGGTGATCGGTGTTTCCCACGGCAGGCGCACCTCGAACGGCACGGTGAGCTGGGAGCCTGCCCGAATGTTCTCCCGGCCCGCCAGGTGCACTCGCTGAACCGGCAGGTCCACGGTGTCGGTGCCCTCGGTCTCCACCCTGGCCAACAGGGTCACCCCGAGGGACTCGATCTCCTGGTCGACCTGACCGCCGGTGAGCAGGACCTCGCCGCGCAGGGTACCGCCCGGGCGGACCGACCGGTCGAGGACGCGGGCGTCGACCTTCGCCCCGCCCGAGCCGAAACTCGCCAACACCTTCTGGAACATGCGCCGCATCCTGCCATCACGCGCGGCCGTGCACGGAGGATTCCCGCCGATGTTGCATCATGGACAGGTGAGCGCACCAACACAGACGCGGCCCGAGGTCGACACGAGTCCCGAGGGCACCGAAACCACGGGGGACGACACCCCGAAGATGTTCCACTACGTGAAGAAGAACAAGATCGCCGAGAGCGCGGTCATGGGCAACTTCGTGGTGGCACTCTGCGGCGAGGTCTTTCCGGTGACGAAGAGCCCCAAGCCCGGCTCCCCGGTCTGCCCGGAGTGCAAGAAGGTGTTCGAGCGGATGAAGGACTGACCACGCGCGGGGGGCCGCCGCTCGCGCGATGGCCCCCGGTATCCACACCGTCGTGGAGACCTGGTCGGGTTCCCACGTTGTGGTTCGTCGCGCCGACCGCTTGTCGTGGCCGCCCCACCATTGTGTAGAGCGTCGGCACCAACACCAGGGTCAGCAGTGTCAAGCTGATCGATCTCCGATCACCGAGTCGGTGCCGAATCCGCCCCGGTCCATCCACAGTGGACATCTGTGCCACCGAACCCGGTGTTATCGGCAATTCCGCGACCGCGAAGCCGGCGATCAACCTCGATGACGGACTCGGCCCAGGGGCTGAGATGCCCATCCGCTACCGGGATGAGGAATCGCTCAGGTGTCGCGGGCCACCGACGGCCGCTCGGAGTGTTCGTCCGGTGTGTCCCGCCAGGCCTTCTCGTCCTCATCGGAACGGATCTTGCCCGCCGCGCGTTCCAGTTCCAGTCTGCGCCAGCGCCTGCGTCCGCGCCTGGTCATCCTGGCGGGCCACATGTCCTGGATGGCCGCGTTGAAGTAGGCGCCGATGACCACCGCGAGTCCGATGAAGAACGCGAACAGCAGGAACGCGATCGGGGTGGCCAGCGCGCCGTAGGTGTAGCCGGTGGTGGATATCCAACCGATGTAGAAGCGCAGCAGGATGCTGGAGAGCAGAAAGACCACCATGGCGAGGAAAGCTCCGGGCAGACCCCGGTGCCACGGCAGTTTGCGCGGCAACGCGAGCTTGTACAGCGTCGCCAGCGCGAGCACGAGCAAGATGCCGATCACCGGGTAGTAGGTGACGTTCACCCACGAGGTGACCGTGCCCCGCCAGGAGGCAGGCAACAGGTTCGGCAGCAGGTCGGGCCCGAGCGCCAACACCGGGAGGCCGACGATCAGCAGGATCAGGCTCGCCACGTAGAGCAGCAGGGCGAAGATCCGTTGCCACACCTCGTGGCGAACCCCGTACTGTCCGTGCGCGACGGTGATCGCGTCGACGAACGAGGACATCGCCGACGAGCCCGCCCACAGTGAGATCAGGAAGCCGACCGAGACGATCTCGCCCTGGCCCACGGTCAGGATGTCGCTCACCGTCGGCTGGATGATCTGCGTCACCACGTTCTCGCTGAACGCCGTGCGCGAGACCCGGATGATGTCGGCCTCGACCGCATCGATCACGTCCTGACCGAACCAGTCGGCCACGTAACCGAGGCTGCCCAACAGGCCGAGCAGCAACGGCGGCAGCGACAGGACCTGCCAGAACGCCGCCTCGGCCGCCTCGGAGAACAGGTTGCCGCCCCATGCCTTGGACAGCGTGCGCCTGACGAGTTGCCACGGGCCCCTGCGGGGCGCGGGGCGGGCTGCGTCGTCGACCTGGGGTGGGGGCTGCGGGTTCATCGCGGTGCCAAGCATGGTCCATCGCGGCGGTCTCGGCTTGACCACATGCTGATCGTTACCGGCGTGTCGCGTGCCGGGCGATCTTGACGGCACGGCGGGTATCCTCAGCCTCGCCCTCATCTTCCGGTCCGTCCGGTCCCGCTGAGGGCATTGCTGTGTCAGGCATCCCGCGATGCGCGTCGTCAGGTGGAAGGAGCTGGGGCATCCCGTGACCCGGGCCGAGGTGCAACCGGACGCGCAGACGCGGGCCCCGGCGGTGCGACCACTGCGTGACTGGCAGCGACGGGCGTTGACCAAGTACCTCACCCGCCGCCCGAAGGACTTCCTCGCGGTGGCCACGCCCGGCGCGGGCAAGACGGTCTTCGGACTGCGCGTCGCCGCCGAGCTGCTGGCCGACCGCACCGTGGAGCGGCTCACGATCGTCGCCCCCACCGAGCACCTCAAGCACCAGTGGGCCGCGTCGGCGGCCATGGCAGGCATCCCGATCGACCCGAACTTCACCAACTCGATGGGCGCCACCTCCAGCGACTACCTCGGGGTCGCGGTCACCTACGCCCAGGTCGCGGCGCACCCGAGTTTGCACCGGGTGCGCACCGAGCAGCGCAAGACGTTGGTGATCCTCGACGAGATCCACCACGGTGGTGACGCCAAGAGCTGGGGCGACGCCGTTCGCGAGTCGTTCACCCCGGCGGTCCGCAGGCTCTCGCTCACCGGCACCCCGTTCCGCAGCGACGACTCGCTGATCCCGTTCATCGACTACGAGCCGGACGGCGCCGGGTTCCTGCGCAGCAAAGCCGATCACACCTACGGCTACGCGGACGCGTTGCGGGACGGGGTCGTCCGTCCGGTGATCTTCCTGGCCTACTCCGGTGAGGCGAGCTGGCGCACCAGCGCGGGCGAGGAGTTCACCGCTCGCCTGGGGGAGCCGCTCACCGCCGAGCAGACCGCCCGCGCCTGGCGCACCGCGCTCGACCCGTCGGGGGAGTGGGTCCCGTCGGTTCTGCGGGCGGCCGACTCGCGTCTGAGCCAGGTGCGCGAGCACGTCCCGGACGCGGGCGGCCTGGTGATCGCCTCCGACCACGAGTCGGCCAAGGCCTACGCGAAGATCCTGCACAGCACGACCGGTGAAGAGCCGACCCTGGTCCTCTCCGACGATCCGAAGGCCTCCGGCCGCATCGCCGAGTTCGGCGAGTCGACGTCCCGCTGGCTCGTGGCGGTCCGCATGGTCAGCGAGGGTGTCGACGTCCCGCGCCTGGCTGTCGGTGTGTACGCCACCAGCGCGTCCACCCCGCTGTTCTTCGCCCAGGCGATCGGCCGCTATGTCCGGGCCCGCCGCCCCGGCGAGGTCGCCAGCATCTTCCTGCCCTCGGTGCCCGTGCTGCTCGATCTGGCGAGTCAGCTCGAAGCCGAACGCGACCACATCATCGGCAAGCCGCATCGCGAGAACGACCAGTGGGACGATTCCCTGCTGGCGGAGGCGAATCGGACCAAGGACGAGCTCGGCGAGGAGGAGAAGGCGTTCACCTCGCTCAGCGCGTCGGCAGAACTCGACCAGGTCATCTTCGACGGCTCGTCGTTCGGCACCGCCGCTTTCGCCGGTTCGGACGAGGAGCAGGAATACCTGGGCCTGCCCGGTCTTCTCGCGCCCGACCAGGTCCGCGCCCTGCTGAGCAAGCGCCAGGAGCGGCAACTGGACGACCGTTCCAGACGGGCTGCCGAAGGCAAGCCCGAGCAGCCCGCGCCCGCGCGTCCGCAATCGGTTCAGGAACGTCTCGCGACCCTGCGCAAGGAATTGAACGCGCTGGTCGGCATGGCCCACCACCGCACCGGCAAGCCGCACGGCACCATTCACGGCGAGCTTCGTCGCGTGTGTGGTGGCCCGCCCACGGCGATGGCGACTGTCGAACAACTCGAAGAGCGGATCGTCACCCTTCGCTCCTGGTAGGTCTCGAATGTGGCGGGCACTCGGTCTTCGTTGCCGCCCATCCGGTCTAGACCAAACGGCTGACTTGGCGCCCATGCCGGGCCTCATCGCGCGAAATCTGGTCATCTGAATCGAATCAGTGTGGTTTACGTCACCGACTCTTCAGCATATGTTGTGCTCCACAACATTCCCTGTCGCCTCGAAAGGGACGCTGATGCGCAGCAAGACTCTGGCCGCGGCCGCCTGTGTACTGACCGCAGCCCTGACCGCCTGCGGTGCCAACCAAGCCGCGCCATCCGATCCGGGCGGGCAGACCGAGACGGGCAAGGGCTCCGGCATCAAGGTGGGCGTCATCCTGCCGGAGACCGCGACCTCGGCCCGCTGGGAGGGCTTCGACAAGCCCATGCTCGACGCGGCCATGCGCGCGGAGGGCCTCGACCCCGACATCCAGAACGCCCAGGGCGATGTCCAGAAGTTCTCCACACTGGCCGACGGCATGATCAGCCAGGGGGTCAAGGTCCTGGTGATCGCCTCGATCAACAGCGAGGTAGGCAACGCCGTCGCGGCGAAGGCGAAGTCGCGGGGCATCCCGACCATCGACTACGACCGGCTCAACCTCGGTGGCACCTCCGACTACTACGTCTCGTTCGACAACGTGAAGGTCGGCGAGTTGCAGGGCAAAGCGCTCGCCGACGCGCTCAAGGACAAGCCTGCCGCACAGGTGATCCAGATCGAGGGTGCGCCGACCGACAACAACGCCACCCTGTTCCACGAGGGCCAGATGAACATCCTGCAGCCGCTGTACGACTCGGGCGCGCTCACCCTCGTCCAGGACCAGGCGATCGACAACTGGGACAACCAGAAGGGCGGCATCACCTTCGAGCAGATCCTCACCGGCAACGGGGGCAAGGTCGACGGCGTCGTCGCCGCCAACGACGGCCTCGCGGGCGCGGTCATCACGGTGTTGCGCAAGAACGGCCTCAACGGCAAGGTCCCGGTGACCGGCCAGGACTCCACCCCCGACGGCCTGATGGCCGTGCTGCGCGGCGACCAGTACATGACGGTGTTCAAGCCGATCAAGGAAGAGGCCGAGAACACCGCGCGCCTCGCCGCCGCGCTGGCCAAGGGGGACACCGCGGGCGCCGACAAGATCGCCACCAAGTCCGCCGACGACCCCAAGGGCCAGCGCAAGATCAAGTCGGTGCTGCTCGAACCGAAGCTGGTGACCAAGAACGAGGTCAAGCAGGTCGTCTCGGACGGCTACGTCAAGGCGGCGGACATCTGCGGCGGCGACGTCGCGCCCGTCTGCGCGCAGCTCGGCATCGGCTGAGGTCAGCGCTACCAGTGCAAGGTGTGCCCCGGCGCGGACCGCGCCGGGGCCTGGCGAGGAGGAACGCCGATGAGCGACCCGATTCTCGAGGTCACCGCGCTCAACAAGAGCTTCGGTCCCGTCCGGGTTCTGCACGATGTCGACTTCGCCGTGCGCGCGGGCGAGGTGACCGCTCTCGTCGGCGACAACGGCGCGGGCAAGTCGACCTTGGTCAAGTGCGTGGCGGGCATTCACCCGATGGACTCCGGGCAGGTGCGCTTCGACGGCGCCGAGGTGTCGATCGGCGGTCCGCGCGACGCGGCCGCGCTCGGAATCGAGGTCGTCTACCAGGATCTCGCCCTCGCCGACAACCTCGACATCGTGCAGAACATGTTCCTCGGTCGGGAACGCGGCAGCCAGTGGTTGCTCGACGAGTCGGCGATGGAGAAGGCCGCGCGGGAGACGCTCGCGTCGCTGTCGGTGCGCACGGTCAAGTCGGTCCGCACGCCGGTTTCCGCGTTGTCCGGCGGGCAGCGCCAGACGGTCGCCATCGCCGAGGCCGTGTTGTGGGACAGCAAGGTCGTCCTGCTCGACGAGCCGACGGCCGCTCTTGGTGTCGCACAGACCCGCCAGGTGCTCGACCTGGTCCGCCGACTCGCCGAACAGGGCCTTGGCGTGGTGCTCATCAGTCACAACATGGCCGACGTGTTCGAGGTCGCCGACCGGATCGCCACCCTCTACCTCGGCCGGATGGTCGCCCAGGTGCCGACGCGCGAGGTCACCCACAGCCAGGTGGTCGAGCTGATCACCGCGGGCCGTTCCGGCGACCTCGGTCTCGCCCGGCCCGAGAACGCCGCGACCTGATCCGCATCTCCGCTCGAGCGAGGACAATCCATGACTGAAACCCGGGCCAAGGCGGACAACGCGGGCGCGATCTCCGACTTCGGCATCGACACCACAGCCCAGTCCACCGGCGAGGCGGTGCGCGACTACGTCGCCAGACTGCGCGGCGGTGAACTCGGCTCACTGCCTGCCATCCTCGGCCTCACCGTGCTCGTCATCGTTTTCTGGCAGGTGTCGGAGACGTTCCTGACGCTGGACAACACCGCGAACCTGATCGCCCAGGCCGCGGGCAAGATGATCATCGCCATGGGACTGGTGTTCGTCCTGTTGCTCGGTGAGATCGATCTGTCCGCGGGTACCGCGTCCGGCGTCTGCGCCGCGGTGATGGCCATGCACTACGTCCGCTCCGGCAACCTGCTCGGCGGTATGGGCAACACCGTGTTCTACGTTTTCGTCGGCGGGCTGCTCGTAGCCGCCGCACTCGCGTTGGTTATGCGGATCTGGGCGGGTGCCGTGCTGTCGTTGGTCGCGGTGGGCATCGCGATGGTGGGCGCCGCACCGAATCCGTGGATCGAGATGGCGCTCGCGCTGTGCGTCGGCACCGCGATCGGGGTCATCACCGGCTTCCTGGTCTCCAAGATCGGCATGCCGTCGTTCGTGGTGACCCTGGCGCTGTTCATCACCTGGCAGGGCGTGATCCTGCAGTTCATCGGCCAGGGCGGCGTTTTCGGCATCGGCACCCAGCCGGTGCTGTTCTCCGTGGCCAACGGCAACCTGTCGGTGTGGGGGAGCTGGGCCCTGTTCGCCGTCGGGGTCGGCGGTTACGCCGCGCTCGTCCTCGGTGAGCACTACTCGCGGCTCAGGCGCGGACTGGTGACCGCGCCGACACCGATCATGTTGGCCAAGGTCGGCGCGGTCGGGGTGCTCGCCGCCTTGGCGACCTACGCGCTCACCCTCAACCGTTCATCCAACGACTTCGTGGTCATCGAGGGTGTTCCCTTCGTCGTGCCGATCGTGCTTGTCCTGCTGGTCGTCGGCACCTACGTGCTCAACCGGACCAGCTACGGCCGTCACGTCTACGCGGTGGGCGGCAACTCCGAGGCGGCCCGACGCGCGGGCATCAACGTGAGCAAGGTCCGGGCGACCGCCTTCGTGATCTGCTCGGCGACCGCGGCCCTCGGTGCGATCGTCTACTCGTCGAAGGTGGGCTCGGTCGACCCGCAGGCCGGGGGACTCAACACGCTGCTGTTCGCCGTCGGCGCGGCCGTCATCGGCGGCACCTCGCTGTTCGGCGGGCGCGGCAAGGTGTTCCACGCGGTCGTCGGCGGCTTGGTGCTCGCGGTCGTGGAGAACGGACTCGGCCTGCTGGAGCAGCCACCGGCGATGGTGAACATCGTCACCGGCCTCGTACTGTTGCTCGCGGCCTCGGTCGACGCGCTTTCCCGCAGGCGAGCGGCGGTCAGTCGTTAGCGCGCTGGCCAGTAACGTTTCGCTGTGATCGGCCCGCGCGGGCGGGAGGTACCTGGTTCTCTCGGCTGTGCCATCGGGCGGATCGGCCGAGGCGACCGTCAGGGCCGCCTGGGAAGGGGAACCACGTGACCAGCACACCCACGGCGGGCACCCGGCCCGACGAGGTGCGCAGGCACAATCGAACCGCCCTCCTGCGTCGACTCCACGTCGACGGCCCCTGCACCCGGGCGCTGCTGGCCACCGAACTCGGGCTCAACCGCAGCACGATCAAGGCCCTGGTCGACGGTCTCGCCGAGACCGGGATCGTGCAGGAACGCGTCCCGCGCCTGCGCTCCGGCGCCGGACGACCCTCGCTGCTGGTGCTCCCGCAGCCGCTGGCCGCCGTGGTGCTGGCGGTCGACATCCGGGTCGAGCAGGTCGCGATCGCGCTGGTCGGACTCGGTGGCGAGATGCTCGGGCGCAACAGCTGGAACCTGCACGGACGGGCCCACGAGCCGGACGAGGTGATCACCCACGTCATCGAGTCGACCCGGCTGCTGGCCGCCGAGCTGGACGCCCACATCATCGGCGCGGGCGTGTCGGTGCCCGGCGTGGTGCGCCGCTCGGACGGATTCGTGCACGAAGCGCCGAACCTGCACTGGCGCGACCTCCCCGTCGGCGATCGGCTCGGTGCCGCGC
>JALZNB010000450.1 GCA_030857905.1 Actinomycetota bacterium | reverse complement strand
GTGCCGCCCAGCGCCCGTCCAGTTCCGCCGCGGCGAACAGTTGTGCCTCCAGCGCGCGCAGCGGTGTCGGCCCGGCCGAGCCGATCCCGGTGCCGACCACCCCGGTCTCCGGGTGAAGTGCCACCGCGAACGAGCACACGGCGATGACCATCGCGTTGCGGGTACCCACTTTGGCGAACTGCTGTGGGCCGGTGGCCGCCGGAACACGGGTCGCCACGATGAGTTCGTCCGGTGCGAGCAACGATTTCCGAGGCCCGAGGAAGAACTCGGCGATGGGGATCGTCCGGTTCCCGCGCACGGACGCGACTTCCACGCTCGCGCCACCCGCGAGCAGCGGCGGATGCGCGTCACCGGCGGGCGAGGCCGAACCGAGATTGCCGCCGACGGTTCCCCGGTTGCGGATCTGCGGCGATCCGACGGCGCGCGAGGCCATGGCCAGCCCGGGCAGCCGATGGCCGAGCTCGGTGATGATCCTGGCGTACGGCACACCCGCGCCGATCCGGATGACCTCGCCGACACTGTCCCATTCGGACAGTTCGGTGATCGCGGTCAGGTCCAGCAAGGTCGATGGCCTGCGTTTGTCGAAGTTCAGCTCCACCATGACGTCGGTGCCGCCCGCGATGGGCACGGCGTCGGGCCGCTCGGCCTTGAGCCGCACCGCGTCGGCGAGGGTGTCAGGTCGATGGAAATCCATTGCCGAATCCCCTTACCACCAGGCCAGGCCTGGATCGCCCGCGTCGGCCCTGCGCACGGTTCCCTCGATGAGACCATAGGGCCGGTCCGCCGCGTGAAACACCTCACCCGGGTTGTCCAGCCCGAATGGCGCCAGGTCAACGAGGAAGTGGTGCTTGTTGGGCAGGGCGAGCCGGATCTCGGCGAGTCCGTCATCCCCGGCGAGCACCCGCTTCCCCATCGCGTGCAGCGTCTGCTGCAACGACAAGCTGTGCGTGTCGGCGAACGCCGTGAGCAGCCGTTCCCTGGCGCCGTCGAACGAGGTGGCCCAGTCCCGTTCGGTGTCACGGTGTCGCCAGTGGGCCGTGACCGCCGTGGCCAGGACTCGGTCGTCGACTTCGGGCAGCGTGGTGAACTCGTCGCGGTGGAACCCGTGGAACTCCGACCCGGTCGTGTTCAACACCACCAGATCGCCGACACCGGAGACAACCCAGGACCGGTCGCCGTCGCAGATCGCGGTGGCGGTCCGCGTTCCCGCCGCCTTGGCGAAGGAGTGCGCCGCGAGCCGATCCCACGAGTACCGCTCGATCCGCACCCTCGCTCGGGTGATCGTCGGCGTGGTCGCCACGAAGTGCCTGGCCAGCCGCAGGGCGAAGTCCTCGATCTCGCCTATGCCGTCGCGGGCGAAGGCGTAGACGGTGTTCTTCTGCGTGTCGGTGGGCAGCACGCCACTGTTGTCGCCGGTCAGATGGGTCGCGGCGAGGTCACCGGCCAGCGTCGTGGTGACGTTGAGGTCGGTGATCTCGTGCGCGGGCCCGTCCCGGTCGACCCGGACCAGCCTGGTCTCGGACTTGCCGTACTGGTTCTCGCCTAACTCGATGTCCATTAACTTCCCCGGTAGGTCGTGTAGCCGAACGGGCTGATCAACAGCGGAACGTGATAATGCCCGTGGTCGACGCGAAACGCGAGGGTCACTTCCGGATAGAACGCTTCTGGACCAAGGTGGGCGCCGGTGTCGAACACCAGTCGGTGCTCCCCGGACGCGACGCTCCAACCGGGGACGCGCCCGTCGTCGTCCGTGCGGAATGTGGAGATCTCGTGCCACTCGCCGTCGCGACGCTCCTCGTGTCGCACGGCGAGCCCGGCAGCGGGCTTTCCCTGACTGGTGTCGAGCACGTGCGTGGACAACGTCGCACTCATGCGTCGGCCAACTTCTCTAGCCGGAGATCGACGATCTTGCGCAGTTCGGCGCGGACCACACTTCGCTCCCGTTGCTCATCGTTGCCGAGCCTGTGCCGTAGGGCCGCGAGGATCGCCTCGGCGGGCAAACCGGTGGCACAGATGAGAAATACGTGATCAAACACGGTCTCGTAGTCGATGTTGCCCTGAACCAGGTCAGCCTGGATGCCCGCACTGACCGTGTCGGCCGACGACTGCTCCGCGCGGGACCACTCGGCTTCCTGGCCGTCGCCGTCGAGCCGGTCGCCGATGCGGGGGTGAGCGGCCAAGGCTTCACAGATGTCGACCCAGTCGAGGTCGGCCAGAATCTCCGCGGAGACCCGCGTCATCTGGTCGAGGTCCGAATACGGCCCGCGCGCCACCATCTCGGCCAGCCACCGCCGCGACGCGCAGCACGGCGCCAGGACCGAGGTGGCCTCCGCGAGCGAGCCGTCGTTGACCACCGTGAGGAAAGAATCGCCGGACACTCGCCAAGTAGACACCGAACAGAGCCCAACGGCTACCGACACGGCGGAAAAAGTCGCCTGCCACGCCGGGTGGCAGGCGACTTCCGTGGCCGCTACTCGAAGACCTCGCCCGTCTCGGCCTTCGCCACCAGCGACGCGGGCGGGAGGAACCGGTCGCCGTAGCGCTCGGCCAGTTCGCGGGCCCGCGCGACGAAACCGGCGATGCCGCCCTCGTAGCCGTTGATGTACTGGATGACGCCGCCGGTCCAGGCCGGGAACCCGATGCCGAAGATCGACCCGATGTTGGCGTCGGGCACCGTGCGCAGGACGTTCTCGTCGAAGCACTTCACCGTTTCCAGCGCCTCGGCGAACAGCATCCGCTCCTGGAGGTCGTGGAACGGCTGTTCGGCGCTGCCCGAACCGAAGGCGTCGGTGAGCCCGGCCCACAGGCCGACGCGCTTGCCGTCCTCGTCGTACTCGTAGAACCCCGCGCCCGTCGAGCGGCCCTTGCGGTCGAACTCCTCGACCATGCGGTCGATCACCCGGTTGCCGGGGTGGTCCGGCCAGGTGCCGCCCTCGGCCTCGATGGCGGCCTTCGACTCGTCGCGGATCTTGCGCGGCAGCGTCAGCGTCAACTCGTCCAGCAGTTGCAGCGGCGGCGCCGGGTAGCCCGCCTGCGCACCGGCCTGCTCGATCGTCGGGATGGCGACACCCTCGCCGACCATCGCGAGGGCCTCGTTCATGAACGTGCCGATGACCCGGCTGGTGAAGAAGCCCCGGCTGTCGTTGACGACGATCGGGGTCTTCTTGATCTGCAGCGCGTAGTCGAACGCCTTGGCCAGCGCGACGTCGCTGGTCTTCTCGCCGACGACGATCTCCAGCAGCGGCATCTTGTCGACCGGGGAGAAGAAGTGCAGGCCGATGAAGTCCTCCTGCCGGGTGACCCCCTCGGCGAGGCCGGTGATGGGCAGCGTCGAGGTGTTCGAGCCGAGCAGCGAGTCCGGGGCGACGAACTCCTCGATCTCGGCGAAGACCTTCTTCTTCAGCTCCGGGCTCTCGAACACGGCCTCGATCACGAGATCGACTCCACGCACGTCCTCGGCCTTGTCGGTCGGGGTGATCCTGGCCAGCACCTCGTCGCGCTTCTCCTGGGTCATCTTGCCCCGGGAGACGGCCTTGTCGAGGATCTTCTCCGAGTAGGCCTTGCCCTTGCGGGCCGCGTCCAGGGTGACGTCCTTGAGCACGACCTCGATGCCCGCGCGGGCGCTGGAGTAGGCGATGCCCGCGCCCATCATCCCGGCGCCGAGCAC
>JALZNB010000448.1 GCA_030857905.1 Actinomycetota bacterium | reverse complement strand
CACGCTCGCTCATTGGACACTCCTAGGACGGCGCTGAATAATCGGTCGAGGTTCCGTGGCTGAGGGCGGGTGGTGTTCGAGACTGTTGGCATGCAGGGATCCAGCGTGTTGGACCGTGAGTTGTTGGACGCGGCGGCGTTGTGCGGGCATCTGGTGCCCGCCGGGTCGGTGTACGCGCTGCTGGCCGAGCATCGGGAGCGGCTGTTCCCAAACGAGATGTTCGCCGACTTGTTCCCGTCGGGGCGGGGTCGTCCGTCGGTGCCGGGCGAGGTGATCGCCTCGGCGATGGTGCTCAAGGAGTTTGAGGGGCTGTCGGACCGTCAGGCGGCGGCGGCGTTGGCGACCGATATCCGTTGGAAGGTGGCGTGCGGGTTGGCGTTGGACGAGGCGTCATTTGACGCGTCGGTGCTGGTGTATTGGCGGCGGCGGCTCAACGCGTCGGAGCGGCCGCATCGCGTCGACGAGGCGGTCAAGGACGTGGCCGCCCAGACCGGGATCCTGAATGGCCGGTCGCGGCGGGCGTTGGACTCCACGGTGTTGGATGACGCGGTCGCCACCCAGGACACGGTCACGCAGCTGGTCGCGGCGGTCCGCAAGGTCAGAAGGCTGGTCCCGGCCGCGCGAGAGGTCGCCGTCGGCGCGCATGACTATGACCGGGGCGGCAAGCCCGACATCGCCTGGGACGACGAGGTCGCCCGCGACGCGTTGGTGTCGGCGCTGGTCGCCGACGCGATCGCGATCATCGACTGCCTGCCCGTGTCGGGGCTGTCCGAGGAGCAGGAACGCGCGGTGGCGCTGTTGGCGTTGGTCGCTGGCCAAGACGTCGAGCCGGGCGAGCGGCCCGGTGAGTGGCGCATCGCGCGGGCGGTGGCCAAGGATCGGGTGGTGTCGACCGTGGACCCCGAGTCGCGTCACGCGCACAAGTCGCGTTCGTCATACCGGGACGGCTACAAGGCGCATGTCGCGGTCGAACCCGAGACCGGTCTGGTCACCGGCAACACGCTGACCGCGGGCAACACCCCTGACGGGCCGGTCGCCACCGAGCTGCTCGACGACGAAGACGAGCCGGTGCAGGTGCTGGCCGACTCCGCCTACGGCTCCGGTGAGACCCGTCAGAAGCTGGACGACGCCGGCCACCGCGCCACGATCAAGCCGGCGCCGCTGCGCCCGGCCGTGCCCGGCGGGTATGACCGCGACGACTTCACCGTCGACCACGACAACCGCACTGTCACCTGCCCCAAGGGCGAGACGGTGCCGCTCAGCGCCAACGGCAACGCCACCTTCGGGCGCCGCTGCAACGCCTGCCCCCTGCGCACGCGTTGCACCACCAGCCGCACCGGACGCAGCATCCACGTCGGCGCGCACGACCGCCGGCTCGTGACCGCCCGCGCCGCCGCCAAGACCGCCGGGTTCCAGGCCGACTACCGCCGCTGGCGGCCGATGGCCGAACGGTCGATCGCCTGGCTGGTCCGCGACGGGCATCGCCGCTGCCGCTACCGAGGAATCAAACGCAACCAGCTCGGCTTGAGCCTGCGCGTCGCCGCGGTCAACCTCCAACGCCTCCTCGCGCTCGGGCTCGACTACGACAACGGCTGGAAGACGCCGGCAACCGCATGAGACGGCCACAGAACGCGTTCTTCCACGCTCCCCAGGCTCCTCCACGCCACCCACCGGCCCCACGATCCGCCGCCAAGGCCCCCCGCAGGCCCACGACAAGCGGCCGCTCGGGCCACCACCACACCGCCTCACGAGCGATCAAACGAGGACGACGAAGCTGTCCAAAGCGACTACTTCAGCGGCCTCCTAGCGACGGGTCGTCTGTAGGCGAAGCATGCCGCACGAGACGGTGGAAGAGAAGTGCCGATCTGTGCTGGTTCCTGAACAAGAGGACGCCGCGAGCCGATCCAGGTAGGACATCTACCTGGAGGTTGTTGTGGCTGTCATCGTCGAGTTTGATCCCGCTGTCCGTGAAGCCGTTCTCTCCTTTGTCACTGGCTACGCCGCACGCCGTACGCGTGAGGCGTATGCCAACGATCTGACGCTGTGGGTCCGCTACTGCCACGCCGAAGCGCTCCGCCCGCTGTGCGACGTTCGTCGCACCCACATCGAGCGGTACGCCAGATCACTGGAGGAGCAGGACCGGTCACCGTCCACGGTGGGCCGGCGACTGTCGACCATCGCCGGGTTCTATCGGTGGTGTGTCGATGAGAACCTGGTTGAGCACTCACCGGCAACCAACGTCCGCCGGCCGCGGCGGCTGACCGAGTCACCTCGAGCTGGACTCACGCGCCCCGAGTTGAAGGACTGGCTCGACGCTGCTGACGCCGAAGGCGGCCAGACCTACGCGCTGGCGTGTCTGCTCGCGATCAACGGGCTGCGCATCGGCGAGATCTGCTCCGCCGATATCACCGACCTGTCAGAGAACCGCTGGCACCACACCCTGTCGATCATCGGCAAGGGCGATAAGCGCGCGGTCATCCCGTTGCCGCCGCGGACCGCATACGCACTGGCCGCCGCGATCGGCTCCAGGACATCGGGTCCGCTGTTGCTCACGCAATGGAACAGCCGCATGACTCGTGGCGCCGCAGCAAGAACAGTCGCCCGACTCGCGCGCCGAGTCGGCATCACCAAACACATCACGCCGCAC
>JALZNB010000440.1 GCA_030857905.1 Actinomycetota bacterium | reverse complement strand
GACCCAGGTTGCCCTCCTGGATCAGGTCCAGGAACGCCATTCCCCGGCCGGTGTAGCGCTTGGCCAAGGACACCACGAGCCGCAGGTTCGCCTCAAGGAGGTGATTCTTGGCCCGCTCGCCGTCGCGGACGATCCAGCGCAGATCGCGCCGCATCTGCGGCTGGAGCTTCTCGCTCTCCTCTTCGGCTTTGCGCAGCCGCTCCGCGGCGTAGAGGCCCGCCTCGATCCGCTTGGCGAGTTCGACCTCCTCCTCCGCGTTGAGGAGCGCGACCTTGCCGATCTGCTTGAGATAGGCGCGGACCGAGTCGGCGGACGCGGTGAGCTCGGCGTCCTTCCTGGCCTGCCGGAGTGCCTCGGATTCCTCCTCGTCCCAGACGAAGTCGCTTTCCTTGGTCTCCTTGGGGTCTTTCTCTTCCGGCTCTTCGACCGCCTCGTCGACCGGGTCGACCTCGACCTCCTCCAGATCGGTGAGATCCGGGGTGTCGGCGTCGCTGAGGTCCCCCGGCTCTTCGCCGTCGGGACCGTCACCCTTCTTCGCCGGTGCCTTGGCGGCTGTCTTCTTGGGAGCCCGGGCGGTCTTCGTGCCTGCTGCTCTCTTCGCCGTCGTCTTGGTACCAGCCGCGCCCGAGGCCACTTCGTCCTCTGACTGCGCGTTCTTGGTCGTCTTGGCGGCGCTCGCCGACGCGGCCGAGCGTCGGGTTGCGGTTCGTGCGGCTGCCACGTACGCCCTTTCACAACTGTCCATCACGGCGGCCCGGCGGGGATGAATTGCCTGGTCGTTGCCGGAGTTCGGGGGAGAGCCCTCTGGCTTGCTCAGCCGCGGGCCTGTTCCATTGTAGCGACGCGCGCCGTGTACCACGGACACGCCAAGGCTCAGGAGTGTCGGAGAGCCCTGTTCACGGCCCGTCGGCGAGCGCCGCTGCCACCGCGGCGCCGACGATTCCGGCGTCGTTGCGCAGTTCGGCGGCCACGACCTTGGTGCGGACATCGAGCAGCGGGAGCCACTTGTCCGCCTTCTTGCTGACGCCGCCGCCGACGATGACGAGGTCCGGCCAGATCAGGTTCTCCAGGCCGGAGATGTACCGCGTCACACGAACGGCCCACTCCGCCCAGGAGAGGTCTTCCTCCTCCTTGGCCGATGCCGCCGCGCGCGTCTCGGCGTCGTGGCCGTCGATCTCCAGGTGCCCGAACTCGGTGTTCGGCACGAGCTTGCCGTCGATGAACAGCGCGCTGCCGATGCCGGTGCCGAAGGTCAGCAGCACCACGACACCGGCTTGATCACCCGTCCAGCCGAAGCGGATCTCGGCCATGCCCGCGGCGTCGGCGTCGTTGAGCACGACGACCTGGCCGGGACCGCGGTCGAGACGTTTGGTGAACAGCGCGGCGGCGTCGGTGTCGAGCCAGGCCTTGTCGATGTTGGCCGCCGTCCGCGCGGTGCCCTTCTTGATCACCGCGGGCAGCGTCACGCCCACCGGCCCGGTCCAACCGGCCCCGGTGACGATGCCGGCGACCACGTCGGCGACCGCCTCCGGGGTCGACGGCGTCGGCGTGGGGATGCGCACGCGCTCGCCGATGAGCTTGCCCTCGCCGAGGTCGACCTCGCCGCCCTTGATGCCGGAACCACCGATGTCCACGCCGAAGCCGCGGGGAGCGCCCATCCCAGGGTCCTTCCGTACTCGATTCAGAACCAATCCCAGCAGACATTAGCCGCACGCGGCGAGTTGTGGTCGGATAGCGGGGTGGGCATCACCGGGCCGGAACTGGCCGACATCAGCAGAATGGCCGTGACCATCGCCGTCGAGGCAGCCGAACTCGTCCGTGCGACTCGCGAGGCCGCGATCGCCGACATCGACACCAAATCCACCCCGACCGACGTCGTCACCGCGGCCGACCGGGCCGCCGAAGACCTGATCAGGGCTCGCGTCGCCGAACTGCGCCCGGACGATGACGTCCTCGGCGAAGAGGCGGGCGGCGCCAAGGGCTCCGGCGTCACGTGGGTCGTCGACCCCATCGACGGCACGGTGAACTACCTCTACGGCCTTCCCTGGTACGCGGTGTCCATCGGCGTCGAGGTTGACGGCGAGGCTGTCGCGGGCGCGGTGGTGGAGCCCGCCAGTGGCAGACGCTGGAGCGCGGCCAAGGGCCAGGGCGCGTGGCTGGACGGCACCCGGTTGCACTGTTCGTCGCCGGTGTCGCTGGAGCTGACGTTGCTGGCGAGCGGGTTCGGCTACCAGGCGGCCCGACGGGAATTCCAGGCAGGAGTGTTGGCGCGGATGGCCGGGTCGGTGCGGGATGTGCGGCGATCCGGGTCGGCGGCACTGGAGTTGGTGTCGGTGGCCGCGGGATGGGTCGACGCCTACTACGAGCGGTGGCTCGGGCCGTGGGACTACTCGGCCGGGGCGTTGATCGCGCGGGAGGCCGGGGCGCGGGTGTGGCTGCCGGGGGAGTGCCCCCAGGTGGGTGCGGACGCGGTGTTGGTGGCCGCGCCTTCCATCGCCGAGCCGTTGCGCGACGTGTTGGTCAAGGCGGGCGCCGGGTCGTACGAATAAGTCCTGGCGCTCACTTTTCCCGCCGACCCCATCCTCCGTCGAGGGTCCAACGTGGACTGACAGTTGACCTTGCCGCGCGTGAACTCGCCGGTGGCGAACGACTCGTGGGGAATCAGCCGCAGCGGGTGCTTCGGGCGGCGGTGATCAGGGCCATGTCCACCGGGGCCGCCGCTGATCCGTCGGCCTGTAAGCCACCCTGGTTGCCGGGGTTGGCCTCAGCCCACAGGGCCAGTTGATCCAGGACCTTCCTGGCTTCCGGCTTCGCCCTCAGGTCGTTGAACTTCTGGCCGATGACGAAGTCCACCGTCGCGTCCTGGCGTTCGTCACGGACGAGCTGGACGCAGGGTTCGAGGATGCTCAGGGTGCGGGCGATCGTGGTGCCCTGCTGTCCGAAGCGGATCTGGCCGCGACAGTTCAACGACCCCTGGGGGTAGAGGGTGTCGTTGGTCGGTTCGGCGATTTGGCCGTAGCCCAGTTCGCGGAGGTGTTCGGTGACCTCGGTCGCCTGGCGGTTGCGGCCACTGGCGTTGACCACCCGGACCAGGCTCGTGCTCGCGGGTGCGGGGGGAGTGCGGTCGAGGGAGTCGTTGGACAGAGCTTCGCCTGCGAGCGGGGCGGGTTGCCCTTCGACCGGGACGAGCGCGGGCGGCGCGTTGCACGTCAACGCCTCGATGGCCTTGTCCGAGGAATCGAGAACCTGAACCCAGACGATCGATGCCGCGACGCCGAGGATCGCTAACAGGACCAGCGCGGGAACCGGCCTGCGCTTGCGATAGCGCTCCGGCCGCCCGTCCCGCCTTGTGGACACCATGCCCGACCCCCGTAGGCAACGGAGCCGAATCGCTTCGACTCGAGTGTTGTCGATGATCAGCCTATTCGGTTCAACGAGCTTGGCCGCATCTGGTTGCCCTGAAGTTTGGCCTCGTCGTGCGACGCGTCATCTCCTTGCGGCTACTGCCAAGTAGCTTGTTGCTCCCCGCCTGGTCATCGCACCACGCGCACGCACCGACGGCAAGCTGGTCGCTCCGTGGGGGAGAGTCGATACCGAGCTGAGATCCGCCCGGTCGGGTGACGCGCTGCACGGGCTTTCGGCGCATGGGCTACCCTCTGCCCGCTCCGGTCGCCGAAGACACCCACCCGAATCGATTCCGATGGGATTGTTCCCCTGACGCGACCGGCGAGACCTCCGTCACGCGATTGGCGGGCACAAACCGGGGCGCTGGAACGTTGACCAGCGGCACGACCCATCCTGAAGGACCGCAGGGGTGAAAGAAGATGGCGACCGACTACGACGCACCACGGCGCAGCGAGGCCGACGACCTCGCCGAGGACTCTCTCGAGGAGCTCAAGGCGCGGCGGAATGAGAATCAGTCCGGTGTCGTCGATGTGGACGAGACGGACACCGCGGAGAGCTTCGAGCTGCCAGGTGCCGACCTGTCGGCGCTCTCCGGTGAAGATCTCACCGTTCGCGTGGTGCCGAAACAAGCAGACGAGTTCACTTGCTCGAAGTGCTTTCTCGTGCACCACCGCAGCAGGCTGGCGGAAGACAACGGTGGAGTTTTCGTCTGCCGTGACTGCGCCTGAGCACCGACACACACGACGACCGACGAACGCGGCCGGGCACCTTTGTGGTGCCCGGCTGTTCTTTGTTCGGTCCCAGACACGCGACCGAACGCGGTGCGCTGCCTGGTCTCGGAGCGGTCGCTGGACGCCGGAGAGTTCGGGGTCAGTCGCGCAGTGCCGCGACGAGCCGGTCCGGGTGCCGGGTGCTGAACAACCAATAGGGTGTCGGGTCGTCCGGGTCGGTGACCTGGACCCGCACCACCGGGCCGACCCAGCCCCGGTGCAACACGTACGCGGCCGGGTCGAGGTGGGGGCCCAACGCCTTGCGCTTGCCGTCGCCGGGGAACGTCTCGACCGTACCCACGTGTTTCAGCGGCAGATGAGCGTCGTCGACCCACAGTTCGCCATCGGTCACCGCCACCCGCGTGCGGCCGATGCGCACGATCATCAGCAGCGTCAGCGGCACGATCACGACATACGGCAGCCACGCCCGGACACCGGGATAGCCCATGTGGATCTCGGCCGCGAGCAGCCCGGCGGCCAGCAGCGGCAGCGGCCACCAGTACCAGGTCACATACAGCCGCTCGCTGAACGCGCTGGTCGAGTCCGCTTTGTCCGCCTGGCCCGCGATGGCGGGCGCACCCGAGGTGTCGGTCACCACCCCAGAGTAGTCTCGCCGCTCGTGCCAAGCGTGGAGGTCCTGCTCACCCGATTGGATCCCGAGGTCCCCATCCCGGCGTACGCCCACGAGGGTGACGCGGGAGCGGATCTGGTGACGACGATGGATGTGATCATCGGCCCCGGCGAACGGGTGCTGGTCGGCACCGGGATCGCCATCGCGCTGCCGCACGGTTACGCCGGGTTCGTACATCCACGTTCGGGTCTGGCGGCGCGAACCGGCCTCAGTGTCGTCAACACACCTGGCACCATCGATGCGGGCTACCGCGGCGAGATCAAAGTCTGTTTGATCAACCATGACCCGAGGGAGTCGATCCGCCTGCGGCGCGGCGACCGGATCGCGCAGCTGGTACTCCAGCGGGTCGAACACGCGGTGTTCCGCGAGGTGGGCGAGCTGGGCGACACCCGGCGCGGCACCGGCGGACACGGGTCGACCGGTGGGCACGCCGTGCTCTCCGGCGCGGCGGGGCCGGGGAACGGGATGGAGGACTAGGTGGGACTGTTCGGGCGCCGCAAGCGCGGCAACGACGAGGTGGCCGACGAGCCGGTCGCCGAGGACGACGGCTACGGGGACGATCTCGACGACGACGATGGCGGGTCGACCGCGACCGATGGCCCGTTCGACGACGCGGACGCCCCCGATGACGACGTCCCCCGGCTCGACCTCGGCTCGGTGCTCATCCCGGTGCCGGACGGCGCGCAGCTCCAGGTGGAGATGGACCCGACCGGACCGGTGCGCGCGGTGCACGTGCTCACCCCGATCGGCCAGGTCACGCTGAACGCCTACGCCGCCCCGCGCTCCGGCGGCCTGTGGCGCGAGGTGTGCGGCGAACTCGCCGAGCAGCTCCGCACCGACGGCGCCACGGTCCGCAGCGTCGTGGGCGACTGGGGACAGGAACTGACCGCCGCTCTCGGCGAGGTGTCGCTGCGCTTCATCGGCGTCGACGGCCCCCGCTGGATGCTGCGCGGTGTCGTGGCGGGCCCGCCGGAGATGGCGGACACCAGCGCGGAGGCGCTGCGGGAGATCGTCCGCAACACGGTCGTGGTCCGCGGCACGATGCCCATGCCCGTACGGACCCCCCTCCAGATCGACCTGCCCGAGGCGATCGCCGAACACATCGCGCAAACCCAGCAGGTCGAGAGCTGAGAGTTCGT
>JALZNB010000431.1 GCA_030857905.1 Actinomycetota bacterium | reverse complement strand
CCGCGGCAGGTGTCGCCCACTGTCATGGACGGTCACAGTTGGTGATCTCGAGGTGATGTCGTATCGCACGAGCACGGCGGTCGAACGGTGCGGAACAGGAGAACCGGTCGACGCCTGTTTCACAGTGGTTTCTGCAGCAGGAAATAGTAGTAGCCGAGGTGATCGCGCATGTAGGAGCGGATCAGCGGCATCACGTAGTCCAACTGGGCGAGGACCTCGGACCCGTAGCGGGCGAGGATCTCCTCGTGCCGGTCGGCGAAGAGGAAGGCCATCACCTCGGTGCTGAGGGCGACGTCCTGGGTCATGCGCTCGGCCTGGACCAGTTCGAAGCCCGCGGCGGTCGCCAGCTCGATCGACTTCGCCGGGGCGATCGGGGGCATGGCCTGGAAGGTTTGCAGGTACGCGGTCAACTGCTCCTCGGGAGCCGTCCCGCGCACGGTGAACTCGCTCATCAGGAAATGGCCACCCGGTCGGAGTACCCGGAATGCCTCGTCGAATCCCCGCTGCCGGTCGGACAGGTGCGCGAACACGTCGATCGCCATGGCTGCGTCGAACGATCGGTCCGCGAACTCGAGGTCCATGGCGTTGCCGTACTCGAACGAGACCCGGTCGGCGATGCCCGCCGAGTGGGCCCGCTCGGTGGCTTGGGCGAGCTGGCCCTTGCTGACGTTGATCCCGGTGGCCCGTCCGCCGCTCTGCTGGGCCATCCGGATCGCGGCGGCGCCCGCACCACAGCCGATGTCGAGCAGGTGTTCGTTCGCCTTCAGCCCCAGGGTCTCCATGCAGTGCTCGATCACCCGCTCCTGCGCCCCGTTGGACAGATCGAAGACGGTGGACACGCGCTCGCGTTGACCGGATCGGGACCACATGCCGATGTGGAAGCTGATATCACTGGCGATCATTCGGTAGAAGTCGGCGAACTCGTCGTAATTCGTTCCGACCTCTTCGGGGTTCGGCGCGGCGAAATCGGTGACAATCCTGTCATCTGTCGCTGTCACTGCTGGTGACTCCCTTGTGCGTTCCGTAATTCATTCACGTCACGCTATCAATATGCAGACCTGAGTCGGAAGGTAAAAATTCACGTTCTGGGTATGAGGAAATCCGTAGTGGACGATGATGAGCGGAACCGAACACGAAGGCCGATGCCGGGTGTGCTCACCCTTGACAGGGAGGGCCGAGCATCATCGAGGTGCGAAAACCCTCATCGTCAACCGACGTGCGAACCCCTGCCCACGCGGGAAGGACAGGGGTCAGCACACGGGACGGGTCACCGGAGATCTTTTACCCACGGCGCAGCCACAGCGACCGGCAAAGGCAAGCCAAGGCCCCGATGGTGGCGATCGTACGGATCACATGGGCACTCATCCAGGATCCTTCGACATCCTGGCGGAGAGCGGCGATATCCGCGATCGTGTCGGGATCGCCCGCGTTCTCCAGGGCGAAGTTCAGCGGAAAGTGGACTGCTGCGGTGATCATGATGGCCACCACGTAGAGCACGAGTGCCGCGAGAATCCATCGGGCGACAGGGCGCGCGCCGAGGCGGTACTGAAGGATCGCGGCGACACCGGTGAACACGAACGCGCCCATGAGCGTGAGGAGGAATAGGGGACCGTTGTTCATCGCCGCGATGGTCTTCTGCATCACGATGACGAACGTGCGGTCGTCGGAGTCGGCCAGGGCGGGCATGATCGCGACCGCCCAGTCGAAGAAGAGACCCGCTATCAGACCCATGCAGACCGTGGCGGCGCCGTGGACGAGTCCGGCCAGGCGGTCGGAGGCCGCGCGAGGGGCCCCGGTCCGGTGCGGGTGTCCGGCGGCGTTGCGGTCGATCTGCATGGTGTCCCTTTCCTCGGCTGGCTGATCGACGATCGGCCGCGTCACGACTTCACCACGTCGGGTTGATCGCGGGCAACGTTGCGCTCATCCTGCCCGGTGGTCCGCCGCCCGCGTGCGTGCTCCCACTAGGACCGATCCGCGGGAAACCAGTCCACGGCGGGCTCGGTCCGCTTGGGGCGCCAACCGGTCGTCTCGGTGAACGCGGCCGAGTTCAGACGCTGGGAGCGGGCCAGGATCGACAGGAATCCCCGGGTCAGTATCCGGGGCAGGCCGCGCGCGCGGCGCGCGCCCGCCACCTCGGCGATCACTCGGCCGAACTCGCTCTTGCGCACCGGGTTGGCTCCGAGGTTGTACACCCCGCTCGGCGCCGCCAGGGCCGCCACGACACCGGACGCGGCGTCGGCGGGGTGGATCGCGGTCATCCACCCTTCCGCGGCGCCGAAGTAGGCGGGCCCACCACGCCGAACTCCGCTCAGCATCCATCGGCTGATCGCGTCGTCGCCGTGCACGGTGGCGATCCGCAGGAACACGGCGGACCGTCCCTCTCCCGCGAACGACTCGGCGTTGGCGTGCGCCGCCACGGACGCCCTGACAGGCCCGGCCGGGGCCAGCGGCGCCCGCTCGTCGAGTTCGGTGTCTCCGCCGTCCGCGTAGACCAGCGACACGCCCTCCTGGACAAGCACACGCACCCCGGCGGCCCGCGCCGCCCGCGCGATGGCCAGGCTGCCTTCGGTGCGCAGCCGGTCGTTGTCGGCCCAGTTGCGGTCGCGCAGCATCGCCCGCCCGACCGGGATTCTGGTCGCCAGGTTCACCACGGCGTCGTGTCCGCGGAACACCGAGGTCAACGCCTCGGCGTCGAACACCCCCGCGACCACCGGGGTGATGCCGAGCGACCGAACGGCCGCGGCCCGTCCCTCGCCACTGGCCAGCCCAGTCACCTCGTGGCCGTCGGCACGCAGCACCGGAACCACTTCACGACCGAGCACACCGGTCGACCCGATCAGCAACACGCGCACCGCCGTCACCTCTCTCCGAACTCAGCTATCCACAGTGGGCTTCGCGCCGCGCCGTGCGGACACGGCCGCGGTCAGGCACACGAGCGCGAGCATCGCCGCGACCGTGCGGGCATTGTTGGCGGCGTTCCACGACCCCTCGAAGGCCGCGCGGGCTTTGGCGGCATCGGACAGCGTCGCCTTGGCCAAAGCGACGTTCAACGGCATGTTGACACCTATGGTGATGGCGAACGACACCAGGTAGAGAACGAGCGCCGCGAGGACCCAGCGGGCCGCGGCCCGCAGCCCGAGCCGGTAGTGCACGAAGGCTGCCGCGCCGGTGAGCAGGAACGCACCGGAGAACGACAGCAGGAACGGCCGGTTGGTCTGAATGGATGAGTTGAGCTTGTTCATCAGCTCGACGAATTCTTTGTCGTCCACTGTGGACAGTGAAGGCATGACCGAGACGGCGAAGGCGAAGAAGGTTCCCGCCACCACCCCGACGGGGACCGTCGCGGCACCGAGCACGACCCGGGCCCGTACGTCGGAACGGCCCCGTTTCGCCATGGCACGGACGGGACCCCTGGTGCTCCGCATCATCTCTCCTCGGTCTGTCGATCGGTATCGATCCGGCGCGGGCCTCACGCCGCGGGCACGTGCGCGCGATCGGCGGTCAGGCGGCCACGGTCGAGCACGCCGAGCCGGTCGCACACCGAACGCACGTCATCTTCCTGACGGCCCGCGTAAAGCACGGAGGTCCCGCGCTCGCGCAGGCGACGCACCGTGCCGAGGAGCCACTCGGCGTCAGGCCGGTCCAGCCCGCCGGTGAGTTCGTCGAGCACGAGCAGCCGGGGTCCGGGCAGCAGCGCCACCGCCAGGCCGATCGCCCGCCGCACGCCTGCCGAACAGCGGTCCACGGCGATGTCGGCGTACTCGCCCAGCCCGACCACCGACACGACTTCCGCGACTCGCTCGCGCCCGAGAACCCGCGCCCAGAACCGCAGGTTCTCGAACACGGTCGCCGATGGCAGGATCACCGCGTCCCGCAGGGCGTGCCCCACCAGCTCCGCGCGCGCGGGCGCGTCGAGCCGGTGTCCGTCGAGCAGCACCGTCCCGGCATCCACGCGCAGCAGGCCGCACACCGCGAGCAGGACCGTGCTCTTCCCGGCCCCTTCGGCCCCGATCAGCCCGTACGCCTCTCCGGCACGCACGTCGAACCACACGTCGTCGACCAGGGCGGTGCCACCCGCACCCACGCGCAATCCCTGGCAGGACAGCACGATCCCCGAGTCGCGCAAGGCGTCCCGTGACCGGGTGCCTGCTCTGGCGACGTGAACCACCGCGTGCGCCGTCATGAGACCACCTCCCCGTGTTCGGCGTGTCATCGACGCCGTTCAGACTCACAGGGTTCAGGGGTTCGTGCCAGGGAGTCCGACACTGCCGACGATGTGAAAATGTCATACCGCGATCGCGGTGACCAGCAGACCCTCGCCCGCGAGCCAGCGACCGGCGAACCGGTCCGGGCAGGCGTCGTGGGGCGTGCCGGGGCGCAGCCGGGCGGAGAACCGGCCGGCCGCGTCGATCTCCACGGTGACGTCGTGAAAGCCCAGCCACCGCTTCGTCAGCGGGAACCAGGCTTTGTAGACGGCTTCCTTCGCGCAGAAGAGCAGCCGGTCCCAGCACACCTCCGGCACGGCGCGCGCCAGTTCCGTCAGTTGGTCGCGCTCGTCGGGGCCGGAGATCAGCCCGAGGACGCCGCGGGGCAGTGGCCGGGCCGGTTCGGCGTCGATCCCGAGCGCGTCCAGCTCCCCCGCCCTGGCCACGGCGGCCGCCCGGTACCCGGCGCAGTGGGTCA
>JALZNB010000409.1 GCA_030857905.1 Actinomycetota bacterium | reverse complement strand
GTCCGTCGCCGTCGTGTCGCGATGCAACACGTGCAGCACATCGCGCAGTTCCTCCAACGCCAGGTGCGCGTTGGTCCGCAGGACGCCGACGGTCTCGCGGACCTCGGCGGCTGTCAGCGCCGAGGTGGTCCCGCTCTCGGCCATCAGGGTTCGGTACTCCAACGCTCCCGCGTGGACCGAGAGCAGCGAGATGCGGTGGGCCAACGTGTCGTGAATTTCCCTGGCGATGTTCTCTCGCTCGGTCCGTCGACTGTCCTCGAGTTGTCGCTGCTGGTCGACCAGGGCGGCGTCAGCGCGCAACCGTAACGCCCACACCAACTGGCGCCGGGCCCGCACCGCCAGGCCCATGGTCACCACCAGCATGGTGACCAGCGTCAACATGATGAGCCAGAGTGTCGGCGGCCCGATATTGCCGGGGAAATACATCACGATGTAGGGCGATCCCGCGAGAATCCCGGCCAGTGCCACCGGCACCGCCCATTTCCAGCCACGGTGCAACGCCAGGGAGAAGATGAGCACGGCGACCGCCGCGACCGCGGTGTTGGACAACGCCCCGGCCACCCCGGCGCCGATGCCGAGTGCCAGCGGGAATCGCCGACGCCACCACAGCGCCAGACAGGCGGCGGCGCCGAGGATGGGATCGACGACGCGAATCCACTCCGGCAGCCCGTACAGGTTCGGCAGCACGCTGGTGGTGAATTCACCAACCCAGATGAGCACGGCGAACAGGAACACCGCGACATCCACCGCCCAGTCCCGCGCGGTGCGGGGCGCGGGGCGGGTGGGGCTGTCGTCCACCGCGGAATCGGCTGCCCTGGCCAACTCGCCCGGCAACATCCAGCGATCCACTCGGGGCGCGGACGCTGCGTTGGGCATGACGGTCACGATACGGACCGGCGGTTGGCCATGGTGCCAAAGCTGTGAGCCGACCGGCCATATCGCGGTGACCACTTGGCTGTCGCGCCCCCTGTTTCACTGAGGCCGATCGGCGGGTGAACGTGGCGTTCCGGCGGCAGACACCGCCAGGTCGCCGACGGCAGGGTGATGGCCATGACGATTGACGCGGCCTTGAGATTGGACGGGTTGACCAAGAATTTCTCCGGCACACTCGCCGCCGACCGGGTGAGTCTGGCGGTGCCGTCCGGATCGCTGACCGGGCTGGTCGGCCCGAACGGCGCGGGCAAGACCACCTCTCTCGCGATGGCCGTCGGCTTGCTCCGGCCCGATGCGGGTAGCGCCACCGTGCACGGAGTCGATGTGTGGGCGGAGCCGACACGGGCGAAGACACTGCTCGGTGTCCTGCCCGATGGTCTGGCCCTGCCCGAGCGGCTCACCGGTGGGGAACTGCTCACCTACTGGGGTCTGCTGCGAGGGCTGAGCGCCGAGGTGGTGCGGGCGCGGGCTCGGGAGTTGATGTCCATTTTGGAGCTCGACCGGGCCGAGGCGGCCGGGGTCATGGTCTTCGAGTACTCCACCGGCATGCGCAAGAAGATCGGCTTGGCCACCGCGTTGCTGCACGCCCCCCGCGTCCTCGTCCTCGACGAACCGTTCGAGGCGGTCGACCCGGTCTCGGCGCGGGTGCTGCGCCGGATCTTGCGGAGGTTCGTCGCGGCCGGTGGTTCCGCGGTGATCTCGTCACACGTGATGCCGCTGGTGGAGGACCTGTGCGACCGCGTGGCCGTCATCGCGGACGGCCGGGTGCTCGCCGACGGCACGCTGGAGCAGGTCTGCGCCGGGGCGAGGCTGGAGGACGTGTTCGTCACGCTGGTCGGCGAGCGCGAGACCGAGCGGGGGGAACTGTCGTGGTTGGCGACCTGATCCGGCTCAAGCTCACCATCCAGCGCCACACCCCGAACTGGAAGCGGACACTCGGTCTCGTCCTCGGCGTGATCGCCGCGCTGGGCACCTGGGCGGGGGCGGCACTCGCCGCGCCCGCGGCCAGGGCGGACGTGCTCGGCCTGATCCTTCTGGTGTGGCTGCTCGGTTGGGTCGTCGGGCCGATCCTGACCTCGGGTGCCTCGATGCTCAGACCCGAATACTTCACCTTGCTGCCGCTGGACCGTCGCGGGCTCGGTTTCGGACTGCTCGCCTCGGTGTTCGTCGGTGTCGGCCCGGCGGTGACAGCGCTGGGGGTGCTGTCACTCCTGGCTTACGCGGTGACGACGGCCGATGGTCCGGCCGTGCTGCCCGCGGTGATCATCGCGCTGTTCGGTGCAGTGTTGTTGGTGGTCTTGATCGTGTCGCTGTCTCGCGTCGCCTATGCCGTGCTCGGCGCCGCCATGCGGACTCGCGCGGGCGTCGAACTCGCCGCGATCCAGTACGGGCTTTTCGTCGCGAGCATGAACATGGGTTGGTTGATCATCGCGCCGACAGTGCGGGTCGCGCCCACGTTCCTGCGTGACGGGTTCGATGGATCGGCTGCGGCCACGGTGCTGAGCCTGCTGCCCTGTGGCTGGCCGCTTCAGGCGATCGACGCCGCCGCGGCGGGAAACTATCCCTTGGCGGTGGGTTGGCTGGGGGCGCTCGCCGTGATCGCCTGGCTGGCGGTTGGCGCGGCCGTCTCGTTGCTGACACCGCATGTCGGCAACCGCACCGCGCGACGTCGGCGCAGGCCCGCGGGCAGCAGAGTCATGGAGGGCGGCCGGATTTTGCCCGCCACCCCTTTCGGGGCCGTGTTGGGCAGGGAACTGCGCACCTGGTGGCGCGATCCGTGGCGCAGCCTGGAGCTGCGCACGGCCTGGTGGTTCGGCGTCTTCGTCGCGGTGTACGGGATTCTCGGCGATTATCCGGAGCTTGTCGGCCTCGCGGGCGTCGCCGTCGCGCTATGGGTCGCCTATTGCGGGTCGAATCTGCTCGGAATGGACGGAACCGCGCTGTGGCACCTCGTGGTCGGGCAGAGCGCGAGGGCGGTGCGAGCGGAGATTCGCGGCCGTCAGGTGGCGCTGGTCCTGGTGCTCGCCGTGCCCGCCTTCGGGCTCTCGGCCCTGACGATGCTGGTGACCGGGGTGTACGACTACGCCGTGCCGATCGTCGCGGTGATCGTGGCGTTCCTCGGTGCGGGTAGCGGTTTCGCGATGGTGATGGCGGTCGTCGGCGTGACGCCGGGGGTGGAGCCGCATCGCCGGGTCAACGCCACGGACGCGGGGGAGAACACCTTCGCCACACAGATCGCGTTCGTGACGACGGTCGTCCTGGTCGCTCCGACGTTGGTGATGGCGACTCTGCTCGTGTTCGATCCGCCCTGGGTGCCGTCGTCATTCGCAGCGGCGACCATGGTGGTCGCACTGATCAACGCGGTCGTGGTTGGCGGTTGGCTCGGTGAGCAGGCGATTCGGCGACTGGGCACCCACCTGCCGGAAACCTTCGCCCGGTTGCGATATCCGGGAATGGCTGTGAGTACCACGCGGCCTGGGACGGGACTGTTGGACACACTGTCGCGGCGGACCGAGGCCATGGCGAAGGGTGCGGGAAAAGGCTGACAGATGCGTTGGCCCG
>JALZNB010000399.1 GCA_030857905.1 Actinomycetota bacterium | reverse complement strand
GGACAGAGCAAGGCCAAGCCCGCCGATTCCGGCGGCGGGGCCTTGGCCGAAGCTCTTCGCCGAGCGGGGTACAAGGACTGATCAGTGGTGCCACGGCGCGACAGCGATCAGGTCGCGCCGTGGCCGCTCACTCGCTCAAGGGATCGGAGGTGATTGGCGAGGTCCGGGTGACCGTTGTGTTCTGCCCAGCCCGCGGGCGTGGCGTCGTGATGGCAATCCTTTGTGGAGGGATTGGCGCCAAGGTCGAGTAGGAGATGGACCATGGCGAAGTCCCCCGCGAATGCCGCCCTGTGCAGAGCGGATTCGGAATCCATCGCGTTGACGTCGAAGCCGATGCCGGTGAGCACGCGGACGGCGGCGAGGTTGCCGCGTTCGGCCGCGGTGACGATGGCGAACGGTTCGCGCGCCTTCGCTTGGTGCACGAGACCACTCGACGCGGCGCTGGTGGTCACCGTGTCACCGCGCATGGCAGCGGCGAGGAGGGAGTCGACTTCGTCCAAAGTCGACGGCCGCGCTCCCGCCGCGACCAAGAGGTCGGCGATGGCTGGATATCCCGCGCGGGTGGCCAACTCGTGCGCGGACCGGCCTTGGTGCAACGGGTGGCCGCCGTACGGCGAGTTGGGCTCGACTCCGTGGTGGAGCAGCAATGCGACTCGGTCGTGCTGACCGTGTGACGCGGCGTGGAGCAGTACGTCGTGCAGCATCTCGGCCGAGGTGGGGTGCGCGGGACCCAATCTGGCGTGCCACGGACCGCCGTCGCCCTGACCCAGGCCGAACTCGAAGAGCAGCCGAAGATGGCTGTCGTCCTGGTTGAACATGCGGTTGTAGAGGGTCTGGCTGTCGTTGGGGTCGGCGCCCGCGCGGAGAAGCAGGCGCGCGAGCGACTCTTCCGCGCGGTGGCGAGGCTGGTTGGCGGCATCCTCGCCTTCACCGAACGCCCCGGTGAGCGCGGTGAACGGTGAGGTGAGCCCTTCCCACAGGTATCCGGCATTCGGGTCGGCACCGGCGTCGAGCAGCAGCCGCGCGACGGCGACTGGATCGCCGCCCTCCATTCGAGAGAAAGCGAGGTACAACAAGGGTTCCCAGGCGAATGGCCCGCCCGGTTCGTTCACCTTGGCAGGGGTGAGCAGCTCGCGAGCGGCGGCGATGTCACCGACCACGGCCGCGGTGTAGATGTTCGCGGTGGCGATGTCCGGATGTACCGCCAGCAGCCTGCGGGCATGGTCTCTCCGCAGTGGACTGTCCACACCGTAGGTGAGACACGCGTTGGCGAGGAATTCCGCCACCGGGTCGGCGAAATCGGTGACGTCGTGCGGCGCGCGGGTAAACCGTTTAACAACGTGCACATGCTCGGCCAGCCGCGCCCAACTCGCGAACCCATAGCGTCGGGCGACGACGAGCTGTGCGCCGGACAGTGTCATCGGGGCCGTGGGCTCGGGGTGGAACTCGCGCACCAGACTCGTCGCCCAGTTGCCGCCCGCTCGATGCTGAGCGAGGAGATCTTTCGCCTGCTTTCGCAGGTGCTCCAGGTCGGGGTTGTCGGGCAGGCCACAACCGGCCATGACGGCCTCCTTCTCCACGTGCGCCCGGTGTCCGCGAGGTCAGGCCGAAGGAAGAGGGACAGAACGGATGACGCGGGTGACACCAGGTGGGCGCAGCCCTTCCCGCGGACCGGGAGCGCCCTGGGCGCGAACCAACGGTACCGGAAAGCGAGCGTATGCCCTACGAACCAGGTGGCCGGGGTTGGAGATGACCTGAGGTGGGGGTGAGGGAGTCGCGGTCGAGTGGAGCGGGTGCGCTCTGCCGCGCACAGGAAATCGGGGTGCGGCGGTCTCCGTCACGGCGCACGAGATCGGGGCGCAGCGGTCCGGTGCGGCGTGCAGAATCGAGGAGCCACGGTCCCGACGCGGCACATGAAACCGAAGGCACAGCGGCTTCGTCGTGGCACACGAATCCAGAGCAGCAGTGCTGGGATCGCACTCAGTACGACTGGTCGAGGTCATCTACGACACAACTAGTGAGGATCGGGAAGGCTGCCTGCGACGACGACGCATCAGGATCAGGACGCCGCCCAGCGCGCCGAAAGAGAGGCGATTGGAGGTGCCGCACATCCAGGCGGCAGGGGCGGCGCGGACGGTCCACCGCGGGGTTGGTTCCGTCGAGTTCGCGCATTGGGCGAGAAGGTGGCCTGGGTCAGGTCAGGTCTTCGAGGAGTTCGGCCGAGGACGCCATGCGCAGGTGGGTGTTCATCCCGGTGGCTTCCAGGACCCTGGCCGCGGCATCGGAGATGTCGACGAGGCTCATCCACCCGCCTGCCTTGATCACTCGGGCCTGGGCCGCGAGGAGGGCGTTGATGCCCGCGCACCCGAGGAACTGGGCGTCGGACAGGTCGATGATCAGGCCGCGGGAACGTCCTCGCTGTTCGGCGATGGCACCGAGCAGGAAACGCTCCAGGACACCGGCCGCGACCAGGTCCACCTCACCGCCCACGGCGACCAGCATGACCCCTGGCGCCGGGGGCTCTTCCAGGCGCAGATCCATATTCCACCACCCCAGGGGCCCCGATCGGCGACGTCGAAGCAGGACGCTACCCCGTGCGCGCCTACCGCACGACCTCTGACCGGATGAAGATCGACACCTGCCTCGGGCTGCGGGCCTCGGCCTTCCGATCATGACTGGACGGCCCGAACTAGCGGGAGATCGGTTGGGTGCGGTCGTTCGGAATTCAGCGGCCGAAAACCGCCATGGACGGAGGCCCGCCCCGCGGGCATCGAAGATCATTAGCCCCGACAACGCGACCATCACGACGTCAGGTCAGGCGAATCGGAGCATTCGAATCAGCTCCACGACCGACAGCCCGCACAGCGAGGCGAGGGATTCCAACGCGGCGAGGTCGAGTTCCCGAGTGGGGGCGGCGTGGCGGGCGACTTCGGTGGCCGCCCAGCGGCTGGCCGAGGACAGTTGCGGGCGCTGGTCGTCGGCGAGTCGGGGCAGGTCGATCTGGAGGGTGGCCGGGTACTCGGTGTGCACGAACTGCCCGTGCACCCGTTCCAACAGATCGTGCGGCGATGTCTCCAGCGCGGCGCACAGCTCGACGA
>JALZNB010000392.1 GCA_030857905.1 Actinomycetota bacterium | reverse complement strand
GCACCGGACTGGCGGAGATCAGTTCTTGATCAGCTCGTTGAGCTTGACCTGGAGCGTCTTCAACGCTTCCTCGCTGGTCGTGGTGCCGTCCATCGCGGAGTACGCCGCGGTCTGGATCGCGGTGGACACCTCCTGGTACTTGACGACGGAGGGCCGCTTGCGGGCGTTGAGGATGCTCGCCTTGAGCTCCTTGAGGTACGGGAAGCTCGCCACCAGTGCGGGGTCGTCGTAGAGGGAGGCCCAGGTCGGCGCCTGGCTGGACTTCTCCAGGTTCTTGCGCTGCTGCTGCTCGCTGGAGACGAACTTGATGAACTCCTGCGCGGTCTTCTTGTTCTTGGTGAAGGAGCTGATCGCGTAGTTGTGTCCACCGAGGGTGGACGCGCCCGGCCCGTTGAGACCCGGCAGCGGCGCGACGGCGAACTTGCCCGCCACCTGCGACGAGCCGTCGGTCTGGTTGGCCTTGGCGTACTGGTAGGGCCACTGGCGGTGGAAGAGGAGCTCGCCCGCCTGGAACGCGCGCCTGCCCTCTTCTTCCTTGAACGTGCGCGCCTTGGCCGCGATGCGGTTGTCCTTGACGCCGTTGACCAGGAAGTCAAGGCCCTGCTTGGCTTCGGGGCTGTCCACTCGCGGCTTGCCGTCGGCGCCGACGACCTCGCCGCCCGCGGAGTGCACGGCCTCGCTGAAGTTGACCGTCAGGCCCTCGTACTTCTCGAACTGTCCCGCGTAGCAGGAGATCCCCGGGGTGGTGGCGGCGACCTTGTCACACGTCGCGTACATCTCGGCCCAGGTGGCGGGCGGCTTCGCGCCGACCGCGTCGAGCAGGTCCTTGCGGTAGTAGAGCAGTCCGCCGTCCGATGTGGTCGGGACCGCGTAGAGCTTGTCGAAGTAGCGTCCCGTCTCGACGGTCGCGGGGAGCAGCTTGTCCAGCGGGAACTCGTTCTCCGGCAGCGGAACGATCCACTGGTTCGCGGCGAACTCGGCGGTCCACACCACGTCGAGGTTCAGCACGCTGTAGGTGTCGGACTTGGTCTGCGCGTTCTGCACCATCTGCTGGCGCTGCGCGTCCGCGTCCTCGGCCAGCTCGATGATCGTGACCTTCTGGTCGGGATGATCGCTGTTCCAGCCGTCGACCTGGTTCTGCAGGTTGCCCGATGTGTCCTTTCCGGTGGCCAGAGTGATCGGGCCCTCGCCGGTGATCGGAGCGGGCCCCGCCGCCGGGGCCTGGGCGGGCTCCGATGATCCGCATGCGGTGAGACTGACGGCGAGAGCCGCCACCGCGGCCAGACCGCCAACACGTTGAGCCAGCAAGACGCCTCCAGATCACCCGGATGGACGCGGAATGAGGCACGTACCCCACCGCGTTTCTGTTGGGGGGCACTGTGCCGTTCCGGATGCCGATTCGGTACCGCCGAGTAGTGCTCGTTACTGATTCTTGATCTTCAGTCTTTCGGTCAGTTCGCCCGCCGCGTACATCGGGTCGATGCCCATTTCCCGGAGTCGTGCGCAGATCAGCGCGATCAATTCCTCGTCATCGGTGATGGCCGGTTCGTTGGTGAGTGGGCCGCAGTCCACCGCGGGCACCACGCCGTCCTCGACGGAGTTGTCCGAGGGGACTGTCGGGACCTCGACAGTGGGTTTGACCACGGGAAACAGAGTTCCCGACAGGTGTTCGGGCTCAGGTAGCGGGATGGGATCGGGGGCAGGTGCGGGCGTGGGTGTGGGGGTCGGTTGGGGCGCGGGTGGAGGCGGTGGGACCTGCGCGACGGCGGGTTGCGCGGGCTTCGCGGGCCGCGTCGGAATCAGTGGGGTGGCCGCGATTTCGGAGTCGTCCACTGCCCCGGTAGGGGTCGAAACCGTAGGGGTGGCGCCCGAAGAATAGGTGTTCATCCAGGACAGTACGGTTGAGACGTACTCGGTGGAATGGTTGTAGCGGTACACCGCCGCGTTGAGATCGCCGGGGTCGGCGAGGTTCATCCCACCTGAGCACAGGTACCTGCCCGCAGACGCTGAGGCGTCGAAGATGTTGTGCGGGTTGATGATCCTGTCGTTGTTGCCGTCTGTGCCGTAACGGACCCATGTGGACGGTATGAACTGCATCGGTCCCACGGCGCGATCCCACACGGTGTCGCCGTCGAGTGCGCCACCGTCGGTGTCCCTGATCGCGGCGATGCCGGGGCCGCCTGCCAGTACCGGCCCGAGGATGTGCGGCGCGGTGTTACCCGCCGCGTCCGCGCGTCCGCCTCTGGCGTGGCCGGATTCGATCCGGCCGATGCCCGCGAGGTGGTACCAGCGCACGCCGCAGCCGGGTTGGGTTAGCGCCAGCAGCGTCTCTGCCCGTTGATAGGCGGCGATGACGTTCTCCGGGATGCCGTCGGCTTTCGTGGTGAACACCACCGGCAGCACTGTGGGGGGCACGATCGGCACCCGCTGAGTCTCGGCGGCCGATGTCGGGAAGCCGGTCATCAATGGCTGAGTGGTCGACCCCGCGGCGTTGGCCGTGGTCGCCGTCGGTGGGGCCGAGGGGGCGACGGCCGGGCGAGCCGCTGTCACCTCCAACGCGTCGGGGGAGGACGTCTGCGTCGTCGCGGCCATGCACAGTGCGACGAGGGCGAGGGCGGTGATCGGTCGAACGCCGCCGGTCCGCTGGGATTTTCCAGAGCGCACTACCAAGCCTCATTCCGGTTGGTACGGGCGTGGTTGTGAACACCACATGTTTCCCGTCTACCAGAGCTGACCTGCTATTACTCGGCGGAGCACGGTCCATCGCCCGTTCGAGTGGAAGACGCCCGCCGACCGAGTACGTCACATTGAACTCATGCGCATGTGACTATATGTTGGCCGAGGTGCCGAGCGGAGGGAAGTGGAATGGGACACGGGCATGGTCACGGCGTGGCCCCCAGCGCGTCCGGCAAGCTGGTCGGACGCCTCTGGATCGCCTTCGGGATCGGCGCGGCCATCATGGTCGTCGAGTTCATCGTCGGCTTCACCACCGGTTCGCTCGCCTTGATCTCCGACGCCGCCCACATGCTCACCGACGTGATCGGCGTCGGCCTCGCCCTCGCGGCCATCGTGGTGGCGCGGCGGGCGCGATCGAGTCCCAGCCGGACTTTCGGGCTGTATCGGGCCGAGGTGCTGGCCGCGCTCGCCAACGCCGTGCTGCTCTTCGGAACGGCGGGCTACGTCGTCTACGAAGCGGCCAAGCGCTTCGGGAATCCCCCGGTCGTGCCCGGGTTTCCGGTACTGGTGGTGGCGGTGATCGGTCTCGTCGCCAACCTCATCTCCTTCCTGCTGCTACGCCGTGGTGCCGAGGAAAGCATCAACGTGCGCGGGGCATACCTGGAAGTGCTGGCCGACCTCGTCGGATCGGTCGGCGTCCTGCTGAGCGCGTTGGTGACCATGTTGTTCGGGTGGCGGTACGCGGACCCGGTGATGGGCGTGGCCATCGGCCTGTGGGTGCTGCCTCGGACGTGGAGCCTGGCCAAGCGCTCGTTGCGGATCTTGTTCCAACACGCGCCGGAGAAGGTCGACGTCGCCGAGATGACCGAGCGGCTGCGGGCGGTGCCCGGAGTGGCCGAGGTGCACGACCTGCATGTGTGGACGCTGACCTCGGGGATGGAAGTGGCGTCGGCGCACCTGACGGTCGTCGAGGACGGCTCACAGTCGACGGTGCTCTTGGCGGCGCAGGAGCTGTTGGTGCGGGAGTACGGAATCGAACACGCGACCTTGCAGGTCGAGGGCCGCGCCGCGGCGTCCCGGTGCCAGGAGTTGACCTGGTGAGTCGGGCCCCGTCACGGCCTCATGTCCGTGCCGCGAGCGTTCGATCGACGGCGTTCGCGGAGTAGACCCCTTCGACCACCATGGTGACCGCGCCCGCGATGCCCGCCCGGTCTCCGAGCCCGCTCGTCACGACCTGGAGGTCGCGGGTGGCGAGCGGTTGGGTGCGGTGGAACAGGCGCTCCTGCAACGCGGGCATGAAGTGCTCCTGGGCGCGCACGACGTCGCCGCCGATGACCAGCACACCGGGGTTGATGAGACTCACCGCGGTGGCCAGCACCTCGCCCAGTTGCAGCCCCGAGTCGCGAACGAGCGACACCGCGAGCGCGTGCCCCGCGTGGGCGAGGTCCATCGCCTCGCGGCTCGTGCCCACGGGGGTGCCCGCCTC
>JALZNB010000388.1 GCA_030857905.1 Actinomycetota bacterium | reverse complement strand
AGTCCAGCGCGTCCTTCAGCCATGGGGCCGGTGGTGGCACCGCCCAGCCGTCGGCGACGTCGACGCGGCCCAGTTCGACTGTCGCGCCGTAGGGCACGTCGACGGTCAGGGCCTTGCGGACGGCCTCCATGGCGGCCGCCGAGTCGACCATCGGCGGGAGCCGGAAGCTCAGCGTGACCGTGGTGAACGGGCGCAGGACGTTGCCCGCGTCCAACGGCTCCGGCAGACCGGACGCGCCGATCACCGACAGCGTCGGCCGCCAGCTTGAGTTGAGGACGAGTTCGACTTCGTCGTCCGACATCGTGGTGGTGGAGCCCGCGAGGGGGAACGCGGTGCGGAACGTGCCCGGAGCCGCGGCGACGCCGGCGCGGACGGCGTCGACTCGTTCGTCGGGAATCCGGGTGTGCATCTCCGGCAGGAGGATTTCACCGGTAGCCGAGTCTTCGATGCGGTCGAGCAACTGGCGCAGCACGCGGAACGAGCTGGGGACGACACCGCTCGCCAGGCCGGAGTGGGCGCCCGCGGAAAGGACACGGACAGTCACGTCGACCGACGCGAGGCCGCGCAGCGAGCTGGTCAGCCACAGTCGCTCGTAGTCGTTGCCGCCGGAGTCGAGGCAGACGACCAACGTCACGTCGCCGAGTTGATCGCTGAGGTGTTCGAGGTAGGCGGGGAGGTCGGGGCTGCCGGACTCCTCGGCTGTCTCCAGCAGGACGATGCAGCGCCCGTGGGCGCCACCTGCCGCGTGGACCGCCTCGATCGCGGCGATGGCCGCGTAACCGGCGTAGCCGTCGTCAGCCGAGCCGCGGCCGTACAGCTTGCCGTCACGCAGGACCGGCTGCCACGGGCCGAGGCCCTCGGACCAACCGCCGACCGGTGGCTGCTTGTCGAGGTGGCCGTAGAGCAGGGCCGTGCCGACGTCAGGGGCACCATCGGTGGCCGGGATGTCCACAAGCAACACCGGGGTCCGCGATGGCAGGCGCACAACGTCGATCCGCGCGCCGGGCAGGTCGCGGTCGGCGACCCAGCCCCGCACGTGCTCGACCGCCGCGTCGAGTTGACCGGCCGAGGCCCAGCCCGCGTCGAAGGAGGGCGAGAGCGCCGGGATGGCGATGAAATCCTGCAGGCTGGGCATGATTTCCGCGTCCCACACCCGCTGGACGGTCTGCTGCACCGCTGTCTTGTCCACCACCTGATAGTGCCATCGCACTCTGCGTGATTCAGCCCCTACAGGCCCGCGCTGAGGTTCGTTTCAGCAACGGCCGGGCAAGATCGGGGGTGCTCGTGGTCGCGGCAGTTCCCGCCCGCGACCACGAGCGCCATGATCATGTGACGCACGTCACTTGCGAGTGTTCCCAGAGTGGATCGCCCGTCTCGGTCTTCGCGTTGAGCAGCCGGGACCGGCTCGCGGTCCAACGCCCTACGGTCGGTTGTCCGACAGTTTGCCCAGCTCAGCGGGCCACAATTGGTAACAAACGGAACCACAGGCGTAACCAGACTGGGCTAACGCGTGTCAGGATGGACGAGAGAACCGTCAGCGTCGACGGTCCCCACCCGCCCCCACCCCACCGGCGGCGAGACCGGCGGCGCAGCCGTATGCCGCCGTCACGAGCGGTTGCGCGGCACAGACACGAGGAGAACGCGCATGTCGTCTGCCGAACAGTGGACGCACCCGGATTCCCGGGAGGGTCCAGCCGCCACACCGTCATCCGACAGGGTGATCGCGGGTCTGCGAGGGACCAGCGAAGGCGGGCCGGAGCTGGTGCAGCTCCTCACGCCCGAAGGCGAGCGGATCGAGAACCCGGAATTCGACCGGTACGTCGCCGACATCACCCCAGAAGACCTGCGCGGGCTCTACCGCGACATGGTCCTGGTCCGCCGCGCCGACCGAGAGGGCAACGCGCTTCAGCGCCAGGGCCAGCTCGGCATCTGGGTGCCGCTGCTCGGGCAGGAGGCCGCCCAGATCGGGGCGGGTCGCGCGCTGCGGCCCACCGACATGGCGTTCCCCAGCTACCGCGAGCACGGCATCGCGTGGTGCAAGGGCATCCACCCGACCGAGTTGCTCGGCATCTTCCGCGGCACGGACAACGGGAGCTGGGACTCCCAGGCCACCCGTTTCCACCCGTACACCATCGTGATCGGCAACCAGGTGCTCAACGCCGCCGGTTACGCGATGGGCCAGCGGTTCGACGGCAAGGTCGGCGATGACGACGGCGAAGCCACCATGTGCTTCTTCGGCGACGGCGCCACCAGCCAGGGTGACGTGCACGAGGGCTTCGTCTGGGCGTCGGTCTACGACGCGCCGCTGGTGTTCTTCTGCCAGAACAACCAGTGGGCCATCTCCGAACCCACCGAGCGCCAGACCCGCCTGCCGCTCTACCAGCGTGCCCGCGGTTACGGCTTCCCCGGCATCCGCGTCGACGGCAACGACGTCCTGGCCACCCTGGCGGTGTCGCGCTGGGCGCTCGACACCTGCCGCAACGGCAACGGCCCGGTGCTGATCGAGGCGTTCACCTATCGGATGGACGCCCACACCACCACCGACGACCCGACCCGCTACCGCGTCTCCGACGAGCTCGAAGCGTGGAAGCTGAAGGACCCGATCGAGCGGGTCCGGGTGCACCTGGTCCGCACCGAGGGCGCCGACCAGGACTTCTTCGACTCGGTGCAGGCCGACGCCGACGCGCTCGCCGTCGAGCTGCGCGAGTTCTGCTTCAACATGCCGGACCCGGAGATCGGTGAGATCTTCGCCCACGTGTACGCCGAGCAGAACCCGGTACTGGACGCCCAGCGCGACGAGTTCGCCGCGTACCTGTCGAACTTCGGAGGTGAGCACTGATGGCCGCTCCCGTACTGAACAAGAACACCGCCGAGGTATCCGACGCGGTGCAAACGCTCACCCTCGGCAAGGCGCTCAACCTCGGTCTGCGGACCGCGATGGAGGCCGACCCGAAGGTCATCGTCATGGGTGAGGACGTCGGCAAGCTCGGTGGCGTCTTCCGCATCACCGACGGCCTGCAGAAGGACTTCGGCGAGCACCGCGTGCTCGACACGCCGCTGGCCGAGTCCGGCATCATCGGCACCGCCGTCGGTCTCGCCGTGCGCGGCTACCGGCCGGTGTGCGAGATCCAGTTCGACGGTTTCATCTTCCCCGGCTTCGACCAGATCGTCTCCCAGGTCGCGAAGTTGCACGCCCGCACCAAGGGCCGGGTCAAGATGCCCATGGTCATCCGGGTGCCCTTCGGCGGCGGGATCGGCGCGGTCGAGCACCACTCGGAGTCGCCGGAGTCGTACTTCGCGCACACCGCCGGGCTCAAGGTCGTCGCCTGTTCCAACCCGGTCGACGCCTACTGGATGATCCAGCAGGCGATCCGCAACGACGACCCGGTCCTGTTCTTCGAGCCCAAGCGGTACTACCACTCGGGCAACATGAAGGCGGCCGTCGACACCACGGCGACACCCGACCCGCTGTTCCAGTCTCGGGTGCTGCGCCAGGGCACCACGGCGACCGTGGTCGGTTACGGCCCGTCGGTGAAGGTCGCGCTCGACGCGGCGACCGCCGCCGAAGAGGACGGACACTCGCTGGAAGTCATCGACCTGCGCACGCTGTCGCCGCTCGACCTCGCGCCGGTGTTCGACTCGGTGCGCCGCACCGGTCGGCTCATCGTGGTCAACGAGGCACCGTCGGAGTCGTCGTTGAGTTCCGAGATCGCCGCTCGCGTCCAACAGGAGTGCTTCTACTCGCTGGAGGCGCCCGTGCTGCGGGTGACCGGGTTCGACACCCCGTACCCGCCCGCGAAGCTCGAAGAGCACTTCCTGCCCGACCTCGACCGAGTGCTCGACGCCGTCGACCGCTCATTGGCCTGGTGAGAAATGCCTGAGTACAAGACATTTCCGCTGCCCGACACGGCAGAGGGCCTGACCGAGGCCGAGATCCTGTCCTGGCACGTCAAGCCGGGTGACACGGTCACGGTCAACCAGATCATCGTGGAGATCGAGACCGCGAAGGCCGCCGTCGAGCTGCCCTGCCCGTGGGCGGGCGTGGTGACCGAACTGCACGTCGAGCCCGGTCAGACCGTGGACGTCGGGGCGCCGATCCTGACGATCGACGTCGACCCCGGTGGCAAGGCGGCGCCGTCGACCAACGGTGTCGCTCGCACGGCCGCCGCGCCCGCCGACGAGGAGGAGATGAAGCCGCTGGTCGGCTACGGCTCCAAGACCGTCACGGCGAAGCGGCGCGCGCGCAAGGGTCCGGCTGTTCCGGCCGAGCCCGCCGCCGCTGCCGCGCAGAGCACGGTGGGTGCCGCGTTCGAACACGCCCAGGGTCCGGTTCCAGAGGAAACGGTTCAGGCCCCGGCCGTCGTCGTCCCGTCCAGCCCGGCCGCGCTGGTCGAACCGAGCGGGTATGTCCCGCTGGCGAAGCCACCGGTCCGCAAACTGGCCAAGGACCTCGGGGTCGACCTGAGGTCGCTGACCGGAAGCGGCGTCATCACGCGCGCTGACGTCGAGCGCGCGGCGTCCGGTGCCCTCGCCCCGGTTCCCGCCATCGCGGGGGTCGCCGCCTCGGGCGTTTCCGGGGCACGTGAGCGGCGAGTGCCGATCAAGGGCGTCCGCAAGATCACCGCTCAGGCGATGGTGAGCAGTGCCTTCACCGCACCGCACGTCACGGAGTTCCTCACCCTCGACGTGACGCCGATGATGGAACTGCGCGCGAAACTCAAGAACAACCGCGAGTTCCGCGACGTCAAACTCACCCCGCTCGCCTTCTGCGCGAAGGCGGTCGCGATGGCCGTCAAGCGCACCCCCGAGGTCAACACGACCTGGGACGAAGCGGCCCAGGAGATCGTCTACAAGGACTACGTCCACCTGGGTATCGCCGCCGCCACCCCACGCGGGCTGATCGTGCCCAAGATCCGCGACGCCGAGCAGTTGTCGTTGCGCGATCTGGCGCTGGCGCTGGACGCCCTGACCACGACGGCCCGGGACGGCAAGACCCCGCCCGCCGACATGGTCAACGGCACCATCACCATCACCAACGTCGGCGTCTTCGGCGTCGACACGGGCACACCGATCATCAACCCCGGCGAGTCCGCGATCCTGGCCTTCGGCGCCATCCGCGACACACCGTGGGTGGTCGACGGCGAGATCAAGATCCGCAAGGTCTGCCAGTTGGCCCTGAGCTTCGACCACCGCGTCGTCGATGGTCAGCAGGGTTCGGAATTCCTGGCCGACGTCGGCGCGTTGTTGGCCGACCCGGCTTTCGCGATCACGTACTAGTCGCGTCCTGGTTGGCGGCGGTTTCCTCCGCCGCCAACCAGGCGGGCATCGTTGAAGCTGTGTTCCGGCCATTGCCGTCGACGATAAATCGCCGATTGTGCGACGATTCGTTGACATCAATCGTCGACGACCGAAAATTGTTGTTCTGCAATCGAAATCTGACGTTTGTGCTGCTGGCTGCCGACAGGTCGATCACGCTGTCGACCAACTCGCAGGTGTCAAACGCGAGCCTTGCCAACGGCAAGTTGACAGGGTCGTCGTTGTACACCTCGCCAAGGGTGAGGATGCTCGCCCGTATCCGGCATCGCTCGAACAACAAGTATCCGAAGGCCCACATCGTGCCGTCCAGGTCGATCGACACTTCGGTCACCGCACATCGGTAGATGTCGATCCGCCCGCCCCGAATATCCATCTGGGTCATGTCAACGATGGTCTTCTCGATGCTTCCGCCGACGATCTCCACCGCTCCACGGAAACTGGCGTGGCGGAAATCGGTGCTATCGGCGGCGAAGCGGGTGCCGTGACAACTCAGTGTCGTGCCGTACCCGAATGTGGTGCCGTTGAACGACGTCAGTGCGCCCTCGAAGTTCGCCCGGTCGAACGTCACGTCACCGCCGAAGATGAGACCGCCGAAATCCGCGTCGTGGAAGGTGACGCCGGTGAAGTCGAAATCGGCTTCGCGCCAGAGGGCGGCACCAGAGAGTCTGTCACGAATAACCCGAAGAATCGTGCCGACGACTTCGTCCTCGGCGTCGTCTTCAGGGCGCGGCAATCGTAGGTATGCGCACAAGACGTCGACGCAGGTCTGGCGTTGTGCCGACCAGTCGTCGGCGAGGCCCGCCATGGCGTAGACGCCCGCGAGGCGAACGGCCGGATGGTCGTGGGCCAACTGTTCGGCCGCGGCGCCGAAGCGTTCGTTGAACAGTTTGGCCCGTTCGCGTTCGTCCTGTTGGAAGGCGAGATCGTGGCCTTCTTCGGTGATCCGCTGCTTGCGATACGCGACAGCGAGCGCCACGACACCACCGAAGCCCGCGACGACGGCGAGGCCAATCTTGAGCAGTTCCAACAGTTCCGTGGTGCCGAAGGTTGTCGGTTTCGGGACAGCGGGCAGACCGAGCAGCCACAACAGACCGAATCCGGTCACCGCCGCGAGCGCGAGCGCGATCAGACACCAGCCGAGAACCGCGCGGCCGATCGCCCCTGACCGCGCGATGCGCCACAGGATCACGGCGGCGATCACCGCAGCCGCGATCGGCCAGTAGCGCTCGATCATGGTCGTGAGGATAGAGCCAGTCAGGGCTCGGCAGGTCGAAGTAACTGATCAGGGTCGCCGCGAAAGTGATGTCCCTTTGACCGCCGGTCAAGTCGTTCTCGCCAAGCTCGCATGGATCGTCCGCGCGCCCGATAGCATCCACGTCGAAGTTCATCGCGGTGAAGCCGCGGCGTCCATCCGACTCGGTCGGTCGATCAGTTCTCGGGGCTCACGTGCCTCGAACATCGCCCCTTCCTCACCTACCGAAAAGTGGGCCAGGCGGGTAGGTGCGCAGGCAAGGAGGTTCGCGTGAACGTCGACGAAGAGCGCCGCCCAAGCCGGGTCAAGCGCTTACCCCGCGACGTCCGCGAACGCCAGATCCTCGACGCGGCGGTCCGGGTGTTCTCCCGCCACGGCTACCACAACGCGGCCATGGACGAGATCTCGGACGTCGCCGGTGTCTCGAAACCGATGATCTACGCCTACCTCGGCCACAAGGAAGACCTCTTCGCCGCCTGCATCCGCCGCGAGGCGAGCCTGCTGATGGAAGCCATCGCGGGTGGTGTGGAGGCCGACCAGGCACCCGACATGCAACTGTGGCACGGCCTGCGCTCCTTCTTCCGCTTCGTCGGCGATCAACGGGAAAGCTGGCGGGTGCTGCACCGCCAGGCCACCTCCCAGGACGGCCCGTTCAGCGAAGAACTGCTGGCCATGCGCGGCCGCGCGATCGCGTTGGTGGACGCACTGCTGGTCCGCTCGGCCACCAGCCGGGGCCTGGACGAATCGGCGACGAAGTCGTCGGAAGCCCTCGCCGCCGCCCTGGTCGGCGCGGGCGAGTCCCTGGCCGACTGGTGGCTGGACCACCCGGAGATCCCGGAGAAGGTCGTCGCGTCCTGGCTGATGAACCTGGTCTGGATGGGCTTCGGCGACCTGGTCGAGGGCGGCAACTGGAAGCCGACGGAGTAGATCGGCTCAGAGTTCGGTGATCGTGCCTTCCAGGTGTGGCTTGCCTGAACGAGTGTCGAACAGGGCGAACCCGTCCGCGCTCTCGTGGAAGCCCACTGTGGCGGGCAACAGCACCGGCAGTTTGAAGCGGACGTCGATGGCATACGCGCTCGGCAGCGTTCCTTCAAAGGCCGCCAGGCATCGCGCTTTCGTCCACATGCCGTGGGCGATGGCGCGGGGGAAGCCGAACAGGCGGGCCGTGAGCGGATGCAGGTGGATGGGATTGCGGTCGCCGGACACGTCCGCGTAGCGCCTGCCCATGTCATCGGGCACCCTCCACACCGCCGACGCCCGCGGGGGAGTGGCGCGCTCGGCGGAGGATGACGAGGAACCTGACTTGCGCAGGTAGGTGCTCACGTCGTGCCAGATGGGTTCGCCATCGACGATCGCTTCGCCGACCATGTCGAACTGTGTTCCCTTGGGGTGGGGGCGCAGGTTTTCCACGTGCACTCGCAGGTCGAAACGTTCGTCGACGCGCAGTTCGCGAGTCTGGGTGATGCGGTTGGCGACGTGTACCGAACCGACCAGCGGGAACGGGAAGTCGGCGTCGGTCATGAGCTTGACCTGCATGGGGAAGCTCAGCACGTGGGGGTAGGTGATCGGCAGGTCGTCGGTGAGCCGAAATTCGCAGACCCGGTTGTACGCGGCGAGATGTGCCGGGTCGACTCGCACGCCGGTGCGCACATAGGTGCGGTCGGGCAGCGATCCGCCCTTCTTCGTGAAGCCTGCGATGACGGCTTTGGGGAACAGGGTCGCCAGGTTCGGGGACCCGGTCAGTTCGTGGACCGCCATCACGCCCCCAGCAGGCTCTGGCCGCAGACCCGGACGACGTTGCCGTTGACCGCGCCCGAACCGGGGGAGGCGAACCAGGCGATGGCCTCGGCGACGTCGGCGGGCAGGCCGCCCTGGGACATGCTGTTCATCCGTCGACCGGCTTCGCGGATCACCAGCGGGATCGTGGCGACCATGGCCGTCTCGATGAAGCCCGGGGCCACCGCGTTGATCGTCATGCCGCGTGCGGCGAGGATGGGGGCGTAGGCGTCCACCATGCCGATGACGCCTGCCTTGCTCGTGCCGTAGTTGCTCTGACCGAGGTTGCCCGCTATGCCCGCGATCGACGAGACGCCGATGACGCGCCCGCCCTCGCGGAGCGCGTCACCGGCCAGCAGGGCATCGTTGATCGTCAGTTGGCTCGCCACGTTGACCGCGATGACCGCGTCCCACGCCGAGTCCTTCATCTTGGCCAGCGTCTTGTCCCTGGTGATGCCCGCGTTGTGGACGACGATGTCGACGCCGCCGTGCCGCGTCTTGAGGTGGTCGACGAGCGTGGCCGGGGCGTTGGCGGTGGTGATGTCGAGTTGCAGGGCGGAGCCGCCGACTCGGTTGGCGACGGCCGCCAGGTCGGCGCCTTGGGCCGGTATGTCGAGTGCGACGACGTGGGCGCCGTCGCGGGCGAGTACGTCGGCAATGGCGGCGCCGATGCCCCTGGACGCACCCGTGACCAGGGCGACCTTGCCCGCGAGGGGCGAGTTCCAGTCGCCGGGTTCGACGGCGTCGCCGCCGTGCGCGCCGATGCGGATGACCTGGGCGTCGACGTACACCGACTTGGCCGACAGCAGGAAGCGCAGCGTCGACTCCGTCTCGCCTTCCGCGCCGGGGGCGATGTAGACGAGTTGGGCGGTGGCGCCCCGCTTGAGTTCTTTCGCGACCGAGCGGACGAAACCCTCGACGGCGCGCTGGGCGATCTGCTCGCGCGGATCGGCCGCGGATTCCGGTGGGGTGCCGAGGACGACAACACGGCCACTGGGACCGACCGACCGGATGACCGGGTTGAAGAAGTCGTACAACGCGCGCAACCGCTCGGGGGAAGTGATGCCGGTGGCGTCGAACACCAGGGCCGCGTGCCGGTCGGCCGGGATGGCGACGGCGTCGATGCCCATCTTTTTGACGACAGTGCGCGCCACGTCGAGCATCCGGCCATCGCCGCCGAGCAGCGCCGGGCCGTCAAGAGCGGCCTGACCCGGGCGGTAGCGCCGCAGCGTGCTCGGATTCGGCAGGCCGAGTCGCTTGACGACGAGCCGTCCGACGCCGGTGGTGCTGAACTGTTGGTAGCGGTCTGTCATGGTCCACCTTCCCTGCTCCCCAGCAGCCTACTGGTGAGTAGGTTAGGCTGCCACCGCACCCGTAAACCTGTCCTCAGGAGGATGAGATGACCCCGAGTGGCGTGCGCCGGGTAGCGATTCTTGGCGGTAACCGGATTCCCTTCGCCCGATCGAACGGCCCCTACGCGCAGGCGTCGAACCAGGACATGTTCACCGCCGCGCTCGACGGGCTCGTCGCCCGGTTCGGGCTGCGCGATGTCCAACTCGGCGAGGTGGCCGCGGGCGCGGTTCTCAAGCACAGCAAGGACTTCAACCTCACCCGGGAGAGTGTGCTCGGCAGCGGACTCTCCGCGCGGACGCCCGCCTACGACGTACAGCAGGCCTGCGGGACCGGGTTGCAGGCGATCATCCAGGTAGCCAACAAGATCGCTCTCGGTCAGATCGACTCCGGCGTCGCGGGCGGTGTCGACACCACGAGCGACGCGCCCCTACAGGTCAACGAGAACCTGCGGCGCATCCTGATCGCGTTGAACAACGCCAAGTCCGTCGGCGCCAGGCTCGCGCTGCTGGCCAAAGTGCGACCAAGCCACATCGTCCCGGAGATCCCGCGCAACGCCGAGCCGCGCACCGGTCTATCGATGGGTGAGCACGCGGCGATCACGGCGAGAGAATGGTCGATCGGCCGCGAAGCCCAGGACGAACTGGCCGCCGCGAGTCACCAGAAGCTCGCCGCCGCCTACGACCGCGGCTTCTTCGACGACCTGGTGACGCCGTTCCAGGGCCTCACCCGCGATCAGAATCTGCGCCCGGATTCGACGGCCGACAAGTTGGCTCGCCTCAAGCCCGTCTACGGCGGCCAAGACGGCACGATGACCGCAGGCAACTCCACTCCGCTGACCGATGGCGCCTCCGCAGTCCTGTTGGCGAGTGAGGACTGGGCGAGAGAACGCAGCCTGCCGGTGTGGGCCTACCTGACGTTCTCCGAGACCGCGGCGGTGGATTACGTCCACGGTGGCGATGGCCTGCTCATGGCTCCCGCTTTCGCGGTGCCCCGGATGTTGAACCGCGCCGGGCGCACGCTCCAGGATTTCGACTTCTACGAGATCCACGAGGCGTTCGCCGCGCAGGTGCTGGCCACCCTCAACGCCTGGGAGGACACCGCCTTCGCCAAGGAGAAGCTCGGATTGGCCGAACCGCTGGGCAGTGTGGACCGCTCGAAGCTCAACGTGAACGGTTCCTCGCTCGCCGCAGGCCATCCGTTCGCCGCCACGGGAGCCCGAATCGTGGCGACTTTGGCAAAACTTTTGCACGAGAAGGGTTCCGGCCGGGGTCTCATCTCCATTTGCGCGGCGGGTGGCCAAGGCGTCACCGCGATCCTGGAGAAATAACGGTCCCGAGAAACAACGAGAAGCGGGGGCCGATCCGACACGCATCACGGTTTCTCGGCGAATATCGGCCTGACACTAGATACCCCGATACCGTTCGATGATGGACCCAGTCCGCAACCCCTTCGCCCCTGGGGCGGGCCAGCGGCCGCCGGAGTTGGCGGGCCGGGAGAAGGAACTCGCCGCGTTCGAGGTCGTCCTGGAGCGGGTCGCCCGCGGCAGGCCGGAGCGAAGTCTGGTGCTCACCGGACTCCGGGGAGTCGGCAAGACCGTGCTGCTCGGCGAGCTGCGCTCGATGGCCGTGCGTCGAGGCTGGGGTGCGGGCAAGATCGAGGCCCGCCCGGACGCGGATCTGCGGCGGCCGCTGTCCGCCGCGCTGCACCGGGCGGTGCGGGATCTCGCGGTCCGGCACCGGGCACCCGAACGGGTGGAGAGTGTCCTCGGCGTGCTGAAGGCGTTCGCGCTGCGCGCCAACCCGGAGAACGCCAAGCTGCGCGACCGCTGGCAGCCGGGCATCGACGTGCCCGCCGCGCAGGGCAGGGCCGACTCCGGTGACATCGAGATCGATCTCGTCGAGCTGTTCACCGAGGTCGCCGGGCTCGCGCAGGACGTGGGCACCGGCGTCGCGCTGCTGATCGACGAGATGCAGGACATCGGCGCCGACGACATCTCCGCGCTGTGCGCCGCCTGCCACGAACTGTCCCAGTCGGGGGCGCCGCTGGTGGTTGTCGGCGCCGGGCTGCCGCATCTGCCCGCGGTGCTGTCGGCGAGCAAGTCGTATTCCGAGCGGCTGTTCCGTTACGTACGGATCGACCGACTCGACCGGGAAGACGCCGACCAGGCGGTCTTGGTCCCGGTGGACCGCGAGAACGCCGGGATCACCCCGGAGGCGCTAGACGCGCTCTTCGAGCAGTCCGGCGGCTACCCGTACTTCATCCAGGCCTACGGCAAGGCCGCGTGGGACGCGGCCCCGGACGATCCGATCACCGCCGAGGATGTCGCGGTGGCCGCGCCGGAGGCCGGGGCCGAGCTGGCCGTCGGGTTCTTCGGTTCCCGCTACGAGCGGGCGACCCCCGCCGAGCGGGAGTACCTGCGGGCGATGGCCGAGTTGACCGAAGGCAAGGACGAGGGCGCCGGGACTTCGGACATCGCCGTCTACCTGGGGCGCAAACCGTCGTCGTTGTCGCCCGCCCGGGACAGTCTGATCAAGAAGGGCTTGGTGTACTCGGCTGAGCGTGGACGTATCGCGTTCACCGTGCCGCATTTCGGCCGGTACCTGCTCGGCATGCAGGACTGACCTCCCTTCCGTTGGCGCACAAGCGTCTCCACCTGTCTCGCGCTATCTAGCAGAAAAGCTAGACAGCTCTACACAACACCAGACGTTCACCGTTAACAGGACAGACACCGGGTCAAGACAAGATCAGACCGGCGAATCATCGGCATGTGCGCCAGTTCACCGGCGAATCGCGTGCATTTACGGCCCCCTGCGTGCATACTTGAGACATGCCGCTCAGCTGGAGCAGCAGAAAACTTCCGAAGGGGATGCGAAAGCAATGAACATCGCTGCGAAGATCCGAGCCCGCCGCGCCGAGGCCCGCACTCGCAAGGCGGTTGCTTACGCGATCAACCGGGCGGCGACGCCCTCGATGCGTCACGAACTCATCACCCTCGCACAGGCGCAACACCAGACCTGGCGCTAAGCTCCGCAACATGTGACCAAGATGTGACGCAGGGCACATTTTGGTCACATGTAACACCACCGGGACGACGCACGATGTTCCGGTTGACCCCGTAGTGCTGGCGGACCCCCGACCTGGCAGCACTACGGGGTCTTCTTCTTTTCCGGGCCTCTTCCGCCCGGCATGAGACGCACCTGGTTCACGCGTCCTCCCGCGGCCTCGACGCCCCCAGCCATCGCTGATACACCGTCGACAACGCCGCGCGGGCCCAGTAGGCGTTCACCGCGGCCTGAACGATCTCCCCGCTGAACGGCTCGGCGAGACTCTCGGCGCGCACCGCCACGATGTGTCGCAGTTGGGTCGGCGAACTCGCGAGCGGGCGGACCGCGATGCGCGCCTCGGGTACGAACGTGGCCTGAACGAACACGATGCCCAGGCCGCGGCGGATGACGTCACGGATCACGCTGGAGCCCAGCCGGTAGGCGATCTTCGGGGTGTACCCCGCCTGCCCGCAGACCGCGCGCAGATATTCGGCGCACCGGATCTCCAGTTCTTCCGGCAGAATCCAGCGCTCGTCCGCCAACTCGCTCATCGATACTTCACCCCGCCGCACCGCGGGGTGATCCACCGAGGCCGCGATGAACATCGGCTCGGTGACGATCTCGTGCACCACCACGTTCGCGGGCCGCGACAGCGGCATGTTCGGGTGCTCGACGAGCACCGCGACCTCCAGCCTGCCCGCCGCCAGCAGCTCCATGACGTCCTCGCCGGAGCGGTGCTGCCGCAGACTGACGACGGCGTCCGGCACGCACTCGTTCAGCCGTTGGACGACCGAACCCGGCAGCGGCGTCGGATGGCTCGCGACCCGGATCACCCGAGGGGCGCCGACGTGCTCGTCGCCGTGTCGCCGGGCGTCGCGAACCAATTCGTCCATCGACGGCAACAGCACCCGCGCCCTGGCGATCACCAGGTCGCCGAGCGCGGTCGGTCTGGCTCCGTGGCGACCGCGCTGGAAAAGCGGGCCGCCGAGGATGCGTTCCAGTCGCTGAAGTTGATGGGTCAGCGCGGGCTGGGTCAGGCCCAACACACTCGCGGCCTTCGTCAGACTGCCCACTTCGCCGACCGCATGGACCATCCGCAGATGACGGATCTCAATTTCCACTACAGCGACAATACGGGCCGCGGACTTTTAGCGTACCCGCCGTTCGGCTTGAATTCGACCCCGACATCAACGTTCCATCAACGCCGTTGATGGAAATACGTTATTGGACATCCGGTAGCCGAATCATCCACCCTGATTCGGTGAGCGTCGGGCGAACTCGACGAAACTCCTTGTACGGCAACACTTTCCTGTAACGGGGTGACAAGAGTGTCGTGCGCTACGACCGCGAATTGCACAGACAAGGCATCAGCCGTCCTCGACCTGGTGCTGACCCATCAGCGCCGGGCCGGTGACTGCCCGGAGAATCCCTGCCCCCGGTGCGCGAAAGTGCCGCTCGACCGAATAGCCGCATTCATCACCGCCAACCAACCCATCACCTTCGTCCTGCCCGCATTCCCGGCGAAATCACCCAACAGGGCCAAGGTGCTCGGGCCACTGCCGGACAAGGCCGAGGAAATCGCGGTCGCCTTTCTCCACGGGCTGTGCCAGGACATCGGGCGCATCCATTCCCCTGGGGCCAGGGTGCTCCTCTGCTCGGACGGCAGGGTGTTCGGCGACCTCATCGGCGTGCCGGACCACGACGTCAGCGCCTACCAGCTCGGGATGGCCGAACTGGTGGCCGGGTTCGCCCCGACCGGACTGGACCTGTTCACCCTCGACGACGACGCTCCAGGGCTGGACCCGAACGCGATGCGCGAGCGGCTCGACGACGAGTTCGGCGAGACCCTCGCCGCGCTCCGCGCCGAGGTCAAGAGCAGTGCCGACACCCGCGCCATGTACCTGGGCATCGTGCGGTTCCTGGTCGAGGACCGGATGGGTCCCGGCGTGCGGAGTACGCGGTCGGCGATCCAGCGCGAGAGCCGGGCCCGCGCCTACGGCGTGGTCGCCCGCAGCCGCGCCTGGGGGCGACTGATCGGCGAGCGGTTCCCGGACGCGGTCCGCCTGTCCATCCATCCGCAGCCGTGCGGCTCGGCCAAGCTCGGCATCCTCCTCGGCGAGACACCCGACAACTGGCTCACCCCATGGCATTCGGTCGCGGTGGCCAGCGGCGGGAAGTTCACGCTGATGAAGCGCGCCGACGCGGAAGCCGCGGGCGCGCGGTTGGTCTTCGACCACGACAGACCGAGCCATTACGTGCTACCCCAGGAGAATCCGATGCGGGACGCCGACGACAGCAGGCACGACCTCACCGCGACGGCACCCTTCGGCGTCGCGATCCGACCGTCCGAACCGGATCTGCGCGTCGAGGACATCTCGGTCGAGTCGCTGCGCTCCCTGGTCCGGGCGCATCACCTCGTCCTGCTTCGCGGTTTCGACACCTTCCCGGACGCCGCGGCGCTGTCGGCCTACTGCGAGCGGTGGGGCGCGGTCGGCCAGTGGCCGTTCGGCTCGGTGCTCGAACTCGTGGAGCACGACGACCCGGAGGACCACATCTTCGACCACCGGTACGTGCCGTTGCACTGGGACGGCATGTACCGCGAGCAGGTGCCGGAATTCCAGGTCTTCCAGTGCGTCCGAGCGCCCGGCCCCGCCGACGGTGGCGAGACGACGTTCGCCAACACCAGCACGGTGCTGCGGGACACCGATCCGGGGACGGTCGCGTCCTGGTCGAAGATGCTCGGCACCTACCGCAGGAAGATGGAGTTCTACGACAGCGTCGTCGTCTCCCCGGTCGTGACGGTCCATCCCGACCACGGCACGCCGGTCATCCGATACAACGAACTCACCGACCCCACCGACGTCGACTTCGTCAACCACCCGAACCTGGAGTTCTCCGGGCTCCCGGCCGACGACCTCGCCGCGGCGCACGAGAGTCTCCGCGCGGCGCTCTACGACCCCGCGCACCTCTACGCCCACACCTGGCAGACCGGCGACCTGGTGATCGCCGACAACCACACCCTGTTGCACGGCAGGAACGCGTTCACCAGCAGGGCGCCCCGGCATCTGCGGCGGGTGCACGTGCTCGGAGACCCGCCGCTGGACAACCCGGGCCTCCTGCGATGACCGCGCCCACGGTTGTGACCAACGCGCTGATGACCGGCGACGAGTACCTGGAGAGCCTGCGCGACGGCCGGGCGGTGTACCTCGACGGTGAGCGGGTAGACGACGTGACCCGGCATCCCGCCTTCCGCAACTCAGCCTTGTCGGTGGCCCGGCTCTACGACGCGTTGCACGCGCCGGCCACCGCCGACCTGCTCACCGGGGTCGATGAGTCGGGTATCCGCACGCACCGGTTCTTCAAACCCAGCCGATCGGCCGACGATCTCGTCGCCGCGCGAGACGCGATCGCCACCTGGGCCAGGATGAGCTACGGGTTCATGGGGCGCACCCCCGAGTACAAGGCGTCCTTCATGTCCGGCCTTGGCGCCAACGCCGACTACTACGGCCCGTTCGCCGCCAACGCGACCGCCTGGTACCGCGAGTTCGCCTCGAAAGCGTTGTACCTCAACCACGTCATCATCAATCCGCCGATCGACCGCAAGCGCGCCATTCACGACATGCAGGACGTCTTCGTGCACGCGGTGCGGGAGACCGACGCGGGCGTGGTGGTCAGCGGCGCGAAGATGCTGGCCACCGGTTCCGCGATCACCAACGCCAGCTTCGTCGCTCCCGTCGGGTCGGCGGAACTGGCGCCGGGCAAGGCAGAAGCGTTCGCGCTCGTGTTCTTCGTCCGGATGGACAACCCCGGGGTGAAACTCGTCTGTCGCACGCCGTACGCGCGGGCGACGACCACCCCGTTCGACTATCCGCTGTCCAGCCGGTTCGACGAGAACGACAGTGTGCTGTTGCTCGACGAAGCCCTGATCCCCTGGGAGGACGTGCTCGTCCACCGCGACATCGAACGGTCGACCGGCTTCTACGCCAAGTCGGGTTTCCCGAACCTGTACAACTTCCAGTCCGGAATCCGGCTGAGCGTGAAACTGGAACTGATGGCCGGTCTGCTGGCGAAAGGCACGCGGGTCAACGGAACCGACGCCTTCCGGGGAGTTCAGGCGGCTGTCGGCGAACTCGTCACCATGCGCGATCTGGTGTGGGCGCTCACCTCGGCCATGGCGTTCGACCCGGAGCCGGGCAGCGACGGAACCGTCGTCCCCCGACTGGAATACGCCTCCGCGCTGCGGATGCAGAACGCGCAAGTGTGGGCTCGGGTGCACGAACTCTTCGAGACGACCCTGGGTGGCGCGCCGCTCGCGGTGCCCTCCGGTGGGCGCGATCTCGCGAACCCGGAACTGCGGCCCCTGATCGACCGGTTCTACCGGGGCGCGGCGTCGTCCGCGCTGGATCGGATCAAGCTGTTCAAACTGATCTGGGACGCGATCGGGACCGAGTTCGGCGGCAGGCACGAACTCTACGAGCGCAACTACTCGGGCAACGGCGAGCAGATCCGGCTCGACGCGCTCCGGTGGGCGACGAACCGGGGAAGCCTTGCCAGGTACGAGGAACTGGCGCAGGAGTGCATGGACGACTACGACATCGACGGCTGGCGCCGGGGTCCGTGGATGTGACCCGGGTACGCGCCGACAACGACGGGGAGAGCTATGTGCGGCATCACCGGTTGGCTTGACTTCGGCCGTGACCTGCGGGCCGAGTCGCCGGTCGTGGACGCGATGGTCGACACCATGGCGCTGCGCGGCCCGGACGGCGCGGGCACCTGGTTCGACACCCATGTCGCGTTGGGGCACCGCAGGCTGGCCGTCATCGACGTCGACCACGGCGCCCAGCCGATGCTCACCCCGGAACGCGGCCCGCGGAACCTGCCGCGCGCGGTGATCTCCTACGGCGGCGAGATCTACAACTTCCGGGAACTGCGCACCGAACTCGTCGGGCTCGGGCACCGTTTCGCCACCCGCTGCGACACCGAGGTCGCGTTGCGGGCCTACCTGCAGTGGGGCGTCGATTTCGTGCACCGCCTCAACGGCATGTACTCGATCGCCATCTGGGACACCGCGCGCGAGGAGTTGCTGCTGGTGCGCGACCGGCTCGGGGTGAAGCCGCTGTACTACTTTCCCACCGAGGACGGCGTGATCTTCGGCTCCGAGCCGAAGGCGATCCTGGCCAACCCCTCGGTGACGCCGAGCGCGTCGGCGGAGGAACTCTGCGACGCGCTGCTGTTCCTGCGGACGCCGGGCCGGGTGCCGTTCCGGGGGATGCGCGAGCTGCGCCCGGGCCACCTGCTCCGGGTCCGCCGCGGCAAGATCGGCGAGGAACGGTACTGGGCCCTGCGATCCCGTCCGCACACCGACGACCTGCCGACGACCATCGCCACCGTCCGCGGTCTGCTCGACGACATCGTGCCGCGGCAGATGATCTCCGATGTGCCGCTCTGCGCGTTGCTGTCCGGCGGCCTGGACTCCAGCACCGTCGTCGCGCTCGCCCAGCGGACCCGGCTCGCCGAGGGCGGCGAGCCACTCGCCACGTTCTCGGTCGACTTCACCGGGCACACCGAGAACTTCCGCGGCGACCCGATCCGGCCCAGCCCGGACGGTCCGTACGCGCTGGAGGTCGCCGCACACGTCGGCAGCGACCACCACCCTGTCGTGCTGGACCGGGATCACCTGCTCGACCCCCGGATTCGCGCCCAAGTGCTGCGCGCCTGGGATCTGCCGTTCAACTTCGCCGATCTGGACGTGTCCCTGCACCTGCTCTTCGCCGAAGTCCGCGAGCACGCCACGGTGGCGCTGTCCGGGGAGGCGGCCGACGAACTGTTCGGCGGCTACCTCTGGTTCACCGACGCCGATGCTCGACGAGCGGACACGTTCCCCTGGCTCAAACTCGGCGCCCACCGCGGCCTCGATCCGCGCTCGCTGTTCCGGCCGTCGTTCGTCGACGGTCTGCGCCTCGCCGAGTACGAAGCCGATCTTTACGCCACGGCGCTGGCCGAGGTGCCGACACTGGCCGGGGAGAGTCGTGCCGACCGGCGGACCCGTGAGCTGAGCTACCTCACCCTGACCCGGTGGCTGCCGATCCTGCTGGACAAGAAGGACCGGATGGGGATGGCCGTCGGGTTGGAGGGCCGCGTGCCGTTCTGTGATCACCGGCTGGTCGAGTACGTCTTCAACATCCCCTGGGAGATGAAGACCCACACCGGCGAGGGAAAGGCGCTCCTGCGCTCGGCTGCGGCGGATCTGCTGCCGGAATCGGTGCTGCGCAGGCGAAAAGCGGCGTATCCGTCCATTCAGGACCCGTACTACGACCGTGCGCTCATCGGTGAACTCGCGATGGCCGCGAAGGACGACCGGTCGCCGCTGAACTCCGTCCTCGACGGCGAGGCGGTGCGCGGTCTGGCCGAGAAGGCCGCCACCGCGAGCCTGTCCGAGTTCGAACGAATCCTGGTGGAATCCACGGTCCGGCTGGACGGCTGGCTGAGCGCTTACGGCGTCGACGCCGGGTCGGCGATGAGGGGAGACATCTGATGCACGCCATCGAGGTACGCGAGGTCGGCGGCCCCGAAGTGCTGACCTACGTCGAGCGGCCCACCCCGGAACCGGGGGAGGGGACGATCCTCGTCGATCTCGCCGCGGCCGGGGTGAATTTCATCGACCTGTACCGCAGGGAGGGCCGCTACCCGCTGCCTCTTCCGGCGGTACTCGGCGAGGAAGGCTCCGGGCACGTCGTGGCCGTGGGCCCTGGGGTCACCCGGTTCGCGCCCGGCGACCGGGTCGCGTGGACGACAGTGCTCGGCAGCTACGCCAGCCAGGTGATCGTGCCGCAGGACAAGGCGATCATCGTGCCGGACGCGCTCGACCTGGATGTCGCGGGCGCCACGCTGGTCCAGGGCATGACCGCGCACTACCTGGTCAACGAGTCCTACCGGGCGCGCGCCGGCGACACGGTGCTGGTGCACGCGGCGGCGGGCGGGGTAGGTCTGCTGCTCACCCAGATGCTCAAGGATCGGGGCGTGCGGGTGATCGGCACGGTGTCCACCGAGGCGAAGGCGCGGTTGGCTCTGCGCAACGGCGCAGACGAGGTCATCCGGCACACCGAATGCGACGATCTCGCCGCCGAGGTGCGCGACCGCACCGGCGGCGTCGGGGTGCACGCGGTCTACGACGGGATCGGGGCCACCACGTTCGACGCGAGCCTGGACAGTCTGCGGACCCGGGGCACCATGGTCGTGTTCGGTGGCGCGAGCGGCGCTGTTCCCCCGGTCGACGTCATGCGCCTGCTCTGGGGCGGCTCGCTGACCCTGACCCGGCCGTACCTGGAACATTTCCGGGCCACGCTCGCGGAGTTCGAGTGGCGGGCGGGCGAGGTGTTCGACGCCGTCGTCGCGGGCTCGCTGACGATCACCATCGGTGGCACGTACCCCCTCGCCGAAGCCGCCCGTGCGCACGCGGACCTCGCCGCCCGCCGCACGACGGGGAAACTCCTGCTCCTTCCCTGATCCGTCGACCACGAAGGTGACCACCATGGGTGAGATCGTCGGTGCGGGCCTGATCTCGCACGCTCCCGTCGTCATGTTTCCCGAGGCCGCGCGGATCGAGGCCAACGGCGGCCGTGACTTCACCCTCGCGACCGGCCTCACCCGGCTGCGGCACGAGGTCATCGACGCGACCGACTACGACACGGTTCTGTTGTTCGACAGCCATTGGGCGACCACCACCGACGTGGTGGTCACCGCCCATCCCCGACGAGTGGGCGTGTTCACCTCCGACGAGATGCCGAGCGCGATCAGCGGCCTGCCCTACGACATCCCCGGCGACCCGCAGTTGGCGCGTTCGGTCGCCGAGTTCGCCGCGATCCGCTCGCTTCCGATCACCGCGGTCGACGACCCGTACCTGCCGATCCACTACGCCACGATCAATCCGTGGACCTATCTCGGCCAACCGGGCAAACCGTGGGTCTCGGTATCGCTCTGCCAGACGGCGACCAGCGCGGACTTCCTCAGCGTCGGCGCGGCTATCGCCGCCGCGGTGGCACACCTTGACCGAAGGGTGCTCCTGGTCGCCTCCGGCGGGCTGTCCCACGCGTTCTGGCCGCTGGCCGAACTGCACCGCCGGATGTCCGGAGATCCGGGCAACATCATCACCCCGGCGGCCAGGGCCGCCGACGAGCAGCGAATCGCCTGGCTCGAAGCGGGTGACCACGCCCAGGTGATCGCCTCGATGCCGGAGTTCCTCCGCTTCGCGCCCGAAGCCGGGTTCGGCCACTACCTCATGCTCGTGGGCGCGCTGGGCGCCGCCGCGTGTGTGGCGCGAGGTGCGCGTTTCAGCGAGTACGAGAGCGGCATCGGGACCGGCCAGATCCACATCTGGTTCAGCAGGCCCGCCGCGGGCTGGACGGCAGCCTGACCTGAGTGCGGGCGACAGGCCGACCACCAGCGAACTCTTCTGGTCACCGCACTTTCCGCCGCATACTTACGCGATGGAATTCCTCGGTATCGACGTCGGTGGGACCAAGATCGCGGCCGGGATCGTCGACGGCGACGGTCGGGTGGTTCGGCGGGAGCGGGTCCCCACGCCCCAAGCGGGAAGCGATGTGGTGTTCGACGCGCTGGCCGCCTGTGTCGAGACAGTTCTCGCGGGCGCGATCCCGGCCGGGGTCGGCGTCGCGTGCGCCGGGCCGATCGACATCGCCGCCGGGACGGTGTCGCCGCTCAACATCGCCGGGTGGCGCGGATTTCCGTTGCGAGAGCGGGTATCGCGGCTTTTTCCCGACGTTCCCGTGGAACTCGCCAACGACGGTCTCTGCATGGCGCTCGGCGAGCACTGGCGTGGTGCGGGGGCGGGATCGCGGGCGATGCTGGGGATCGTCGTCTCGACCGGCGTCGGTGGCGGACTGGTTCTCGACGGTCGGGGCCACCCGGGACGCAGTGGGAACGCGGGACACTTCGGGCACATGGTGGTCGAGGACGACGGGCCCGCGTGCGTGTGCGGCGGACGCGGGTGCGTCGAGGCCATCGCCAGCGGGCCAAACCTGGCGCGGTGGGCACGAACCCAGGGGTGGCGGACGACCGAGAACGCGGACGCGGCCGTGCTGGCCGCCGACGCGCGAGCGGGCGACGCGATCGCCAAAGCGGCGTTCAGCCGCGGTGGGCGGGCCGTGGGGGTGGCCATCGCCGGGGCCACGGCGTTGATCGACCTCGACGTGGCCGTGGTGGGCGGGGGCGTGGCGCAGGCGGGCGAACTGCTGTTCGCCCCGATTCGCGCGGCGGTCACCGAGCACGTCGGG
>JALZNB010000387.1 GCA_030857905.1 Actinomycetota bacterium | reverse complement strand
GCGCGGCCCGGTCCGGGTCGGGCGCGGGCTCGTCGTCGGCGCTGCGGACGGCGCCGGAGGTGACCACCCACAGCGGCGCGGGCAGCGCGGCCATGTGCACCTGTACCAGGGCGAACGCGGTGTCGAGCGACGGATCGTCAAGGGCGAGCAGGGACAGCACGCCGTCGACGGCGCCGACCTCCGCGCTGTCTCCAGGTTCTGCCAGCCGCACGTCGGCGCCGATCGCGGTGAGCGCTGTGGCGACGTCGGCGCGTTCCGGGCTGTCGATTCCGAGCACCAGCCAAGTGCCGGCGAGCCGCCCGGTGTCGGAGATCGAGACCGGCTCCCAGCGGACCCTGTGGTGCCAAGAACCCGTCTCGGACCGACTGCGCCGCGTCCGACGCCAGGCGGACAACTTCGGCAGCAGCGCCGAGACCGAGTTTTCGTCCGCGTCGAGCAGACCGGCGACCACGGCCGAGTCCCCAGTCTCGACGGCGTCCCAAAACGCCGCGTCGCCCGGGCTGGCCGAAGGGGTGTCGAGCCAGTATCGCGCGCGCTGGAAAGCGTAGGTGGGCAACAGATCCAGCACGGCGGGATCGCGATGGCCTGGTGCGACTACCGTCCAGTCGAGCGCGACGCCGTGCGCGTACGCCTCTCCCAGAGCCGTCGCCAACCGACGGGGTCCGCCGTCGTCTCGGCGCAACGTGCTCAGGACCACGGTGTCCGGCGCGGTCTCCTGCACCGCGGCGGTGAGCACGGGATGCGGGCTGACTTCCAGGAACGAGTGGTGGCCACGACCGACCAGGGTGCGCACAGCGCGGTCGAGGCGCACGGTCTCGCGCAGGTTCTGGAACCAGTATTCGGCGTCGAGGGTGGCGGTGTCGATGAGTTCCCCGGTCACCGTGGACACCATGGGCAAGATCGCGGTCCGTGGCGTGATCGGTGCCAGGTCGGCGAGCAGGCGGTCGCGGATCTGGTCGACCTGGGCGGAGTGCGAGGCGTAGTCGACCGGGATGCGGCGGGCGCGCACATCCGTTCGCTCACACGTCGCGAGCAGGGCGTCGAGGGCGTCCGGCGTGCCGGAGAGCACGACCGTCGACGGGCCGTTGACCGCGGCGATGGAGAGGCCGGAGGTCAGGAGGTCGCCGAGATCGGCTTCGGGCAGCGACACCGACACCATGCCGCCCGCGCCCGCCAGGTCGGCCAACGCCAGGCTGCGCAGCGCGACCACGCGTGCCGCGTCCGGCAAGGACAGGGCGCCCGCCACACAGGCCGCCGCGATCTCGCCTTGTGAGTGGCCGACCACCGCGGCGGGCTCGACCCCGTGCGAGCGCCACAAGTGGGCCAACGACACCATGACCGCGAACAGGGCGGGCTGCACCACGTCCACGCGTTCGAGGGCGGACTGATCGGCGAGTACCTCGACCAGCGACCAGTCGACGTAGGGCGCGAGCGCGACCTCGCACTCGGCCATCCGCTCGGCGAACACCGGAGAGCTCGCCAATAACTCGACAGCCATTCCGGCCCATTGCGCACCCTGGCCGGGGAAGACGAACACCGGGCGACCGCCACCGCCGCGCTCACCGAGCAGCACACCGGGCACCGGGAGTCCGGCGACGATCGCGTCCAACCCGGACAGAAGTTCGGGCAGGTCGGCGGCGATCACGACGGCACGCCGGTCGAGCGCCGCGCGGCCGGTCGCCAGCGCGTGAGCGAGGTCGGCCACTGACACCTCACCCGGAAGCGACTCGCGCAACCGCCGCGCCTGCGCCAGCAGCGCGGGCTCGTCACGGGCGGACAACACGACCGGGATCGGTCCACTCGCGACACTCGGCTCGGGGGTGTCCCGTTCCGGGGCCTGCTCGATGACCACGTGCGCGTTGGTTCTGCTGACACCGAAGGAAGACACGCCCGCCCGACGCGGACGTCCCGTGTCCGGCCACGCGGTGTCCTCGGTCAACAGCGCGAGCGAACCCGCCGACCAGTCCACATGGGACGATGGGGCGTCCACGTGCAGGGTGCGCGGCAAGGTGCCGTGCCGCATCGCCTGCACCATCTTGATGATCCCGGCGACCCCGGCCGCAGCCTGCGCGTGGCCGATGTTCGACTTGAGCGAGCCCAGCCACACCGGGTGCTCGCGGTCGCGCCCGTAGGTGGCGAGCAGCGCCTGCGCCTCGATGGGGTCGCCCAGCGTGGTCCCGGTTCCGTGCGCCTCCACCGCGTCCACATCGGAGGCGGGCAGCCCGGCGGCCGCGAGCGCGGCGCGGATGACCCGCTGCTGCGATGGGCCGTTCGGCGCGGTCAACCCGTTCGACGCGCCGTCCTGGTTCACCGCGGTGCCGCGGACCACGGCGAGGATCGGGTGCCCGAGGCGCTGGGCGTCCGACAGTCGCTGCACGAGCAGCACACCGACGCCCTCGGACCAGCCGGTGCCGTCGGCCGAGTCGGCGAACGACTTGCACCGGCCGTCGGGGGACAGCCCGCCCTGGCGGCTGAACTCGACGAACATGCCGGGCGAGGCCATGACCGCGACACCGGCCGCCAACGCCATCGAGCACTCCCCCGCTCGCAGCGACTGGACCGCGAGGTGCAGCGCCACCAGCGACGACGAGCAGGCGGTATCGACGGTGACCGCGGGGCCTTCCAGCCCGAAGAAGTAGGCCAGCCGCCCGGAAAGGACGCTGGCGGTGGTGCCGGTGAGCAG
>JALZNB010000350.1 GCA_030857905.1 Actinomycetota bacterium | reverse complement strand
CAGGCGGTCCGTTGCCGAGTCGATTGAGTGTGGTAACCCAATTCTCTCACCCAGCGGGCCGCCGCTTACTTCAGGTACACCATCAAGAATCGGCTTACACGCGATCAATTCACCCTGAATAAGCCTCGTAGCCGTCGGGACACGCTCGCGATTTCTGTACCATGTTGGTCGAGTGTCCGGTTTCGGCGAGATTCCGTTACCGATGACATGTTTTCGCGCACGGCGGCGAAATATCACACGACGTTCGATCGTATCGAAGCCGAGCGGACCCCGGGGCCGTGGCGGTTCACCAAGCCCTGCTCTGAGCAGGGTGGACGAGAACAAGGGGAGTGCACGTGAAGGTCATCATTGTCGGCGGCGGACCGGTGGCGTGCCTCGTCGCGCGCAGGCTGCGGGAACGTCAGGTCGACGTCCGGATTTACGAGCGTGGGCCCGATCCGCGATTACCACAGGCGGCCAACAGCCATTCGTTCAACCTGACGTTGACCCAGCGCGGATTGGTCACTCTCGACCCCGCGCTGCGCGCCACGCTGTACGACAACGGGGTCGTGTTGCCCCAGCGGGTGATTCACCACGCCGATGGCGCACTCACCTATCAGCCATACAGCCTCAACCCCGACCACCATCTGCTGTCCATTCCGCGCGGAGTTCTCCACCGGACGCTGCTCACCGAAGCCGAACGCGCGGGCGCCGAGGTGTTCTTCGGACACGAGTGCGTCCGGTCCGATCCGCTGACCGCGTCCGTGCGCATGGTTTTCGACGGCACGGTCATCGAGGACGAAGCCGACCTCCTGATCGGTTGTGACGGGGCCAACAGCACCGTTCGTCACGACATCTCCCGCCGAGGCGGCCGCCTGGAGATTCGCCAGGAGTTCATCCCGCACGGCTATCTCGAGATGCGGATGCCCGCTGACGCCTGCGGCGGATACTCGCTGCTCAACGCCTTGCAGGACCCGCTGGTCCCGGCGAGCGGGCAGCACGGTCTGCACGTGTGGCCGCGCGGTGACTTCATGCTGTTGTCGCAGCCCAACCGCGACACGAGTTACACCACGACGATGTTCATGCCGCTGCGCAGGCAGGCCGACGACGATCGGCCGAGCATCGAGCGGATGCGCACGCCCGCCGACGTGCACGCGCTGTTCGCCGACTACTTCCCGGACGCGATTCCCTTTCTGCCGTCGCTGATCGAGGAGTTCTTCTCGGCCCCACCGGCGTCGCTGCGCACGATCACCTGCGACCCGTTCCACTATGGGCGCGCGGTGCTCATGGGCGACGCGGCGCACACCGTCGTCCCGTTCTACGGCCAGGGCATCAACTGCAGCTTCGAGGACGTCGGCGTCTTCTTCGGACTCTTCGACGCCGCGGCGAACGCGGCGGGCGAAGTGGAGGACGTCCCCGACGTGCTCGCCGAGTTCACCAAGAGCAGGAAGCAGCCGACCGACGCCGTGGCCGCGTTGTCGCTGGCCAACCTGCGCGAGCTGACGGCCAGCACCGACAAGGGCAGTTTCCACGGTCGCAACCGGCTTGAGCGCGAACTGCACGCCACATACCCGGACCACTTCGCGCCGGTCTACCACCTCGTCGCGTTCTCCAACCTGCCGTATCACCACGCGATGACCAGGTACGAGCGCGAACGCAAGGTGATCGACGACCTCTGCAGCCGCTATGACGCCATCACCGAACAGGACACCATCGTGCGCCTCTTCGGTGAGCACATCGCGAACTGGCAGGGTGCCTCCGAGCTGGTCACCAGCGGTCGGGACGGTGGCCGATGACCACCATCGACCGCCCCAAGGCGCCAAGCGGCGCACGACTGGCCATCGATCTCGCGCCCGAGAAGGTGCGGGAACTGATGGAGGCCACCACCGAGCACGTGCTGGCCTTCCAGCGCCGCCTGGCCGACCGCGAGCTGCCCGCCTCCTACGTCAGCGACTCGCTCAACGCGGGGGAGTACGAGCAGGGACGGCAGGTCGCGGCGTCGCTGCGCGAAGACGCGCTGCCCTCAGGGGAGACCGACTTCCGCGTCCTGCTCGACCAGCTCTTCGACGAGGCCATGACCAACGGCACGCTGCACCCGCACCCCGGGTTCATGGCGCACGTGCCCTCCGGCGGTCTCATCCAGGGCGCGGTCGGCGACTTCGTCGCGCACGCGGTGAACCGGTTCGCGGGTATGTGGATCGCCGCGCCCGGCTACCAGCGCATCGAGACGAACGTGATTCGCTGGTACTGCTCGATGCTCGGTTACGGCGAGGGCTCTTTCGGTTACCTCACCACCGGTGGCTCGCTCGCGAACTTCATGTCGGTGCGCTGCGCGCTCACCGCGCACGAGAACAGGGGCACCGCCCGGCCCACGGTCTACGTCTCGTCGCAGGGGCACTACTCGGTACTCAAGGCCGCCACCATGGCGGGTATCCCGGCCGCTCAGGTCCGCGTGATCGGGACCGGCTCGGACTACCGGATGGACCTCGACGAACTGCGCTCGACGATCGCCGAGGACCGCGCGGCGGGCTTCCACCCGATCTGCGTGGTCGGCACCGCGGGCACCACCAACTCCGGTGCGATCGACGACCTCGCCACGATCGCCGAGATCGCCCGCGCCGAGGACATCTGGTTCCACGCCGACGCGTGTTTCGGCGGATTCTTCCGGATCACCGAACGTGGCCGGGCGGCCCTGCGCGGTATCGCCGACGCCGACTCGATCGCGGTCGACGCGCACAAGTCACTGTTCATGCCGCACGGCAGCTCCGCACTGCTGGTCAAGGACCGCAAGCGCCTGAACGCCGCGTTCGAGATCCCCGGCGCCGCGTACCTGCCCGGCTTCGTCGACGAGCCGGAACTGGCCGACTTCGCCTCGTACGGCCCGGAACTGTCCAGGGAGATCCGCGGCATCACCGCGTGGCTGCCACTGAAGATGCACGGCGTCGAGGCGTTCGAGCACGCGCTCGACGAGAAACTCGACCTCGCCGCGTACCTGGCCGACCGGCTGACCGACATCGCGGGCATCGAGGTCGTCCAAGAGCACCCGATGCACCTGCCGGTGGTCACCTTCAAGCTCGCCGCCGAGCACACCGGCGGTGATCCCCACGGATCGGACGCGGTTCTGTGCGAGCGGATCTGCTCGCGTGGCAACGTTTACGTGACCACGACCGAACTGCCGCGACACGGGATCGTCGTCCGGGTCTGCATCCTGCACCACCAGACGAACCTGGCGATGGTCGACCAGCTCATCGAGGACATCGAGTGGGCCGTCGACACCCTGCGCCACAGCGAGGAGGGGTGACCGTGTTGGACACGAAGAAGAAGCCGCCGCCGGGGCCGTCCACCGCGGACGACCCGATCGCCAAGTTCAACGGCGACCCGTACGGCTATCTCGACGCGCTCCAGGAGAAGTACGGCACGATCTTCAGCCTGCCGCTGGGCAATGTCGGCGAGGTCGACCTGCCGCACATCGATGCCAACGGCGCGTGGGTGTTCCTCGCCCGGCCGCACCAGATCAAGGTGATGTACGAGGCGGGTGACGAGACGATCACCGGCGCGGCCGCCAACAAGATCTTCTTCGGCACCGACGAGGCGTCGGTCGCCTACATCGAGGGCAAGGCCCACCGCTACCGCCGCCAGCAGTTGCACCCGACCTTCGGCGGCAGCCGCGACTACGCCGACCTGGTGCTCTCCGAACTCGCCGAACACGCGGAGAGCTGGCCGAAGGGCACGCCCTTCCCGCTGTTCGACGCGTTGCAGAAACTGACATCGGCGGTCATCACCGAGGTCGTCTGCGGCAACATGGCGCAGGACGACCGCGAGTTCATCCGCACCACGCTGCTCAAGACCGAGAACGCGAAGTACTCGCGGGAGGAGATCCTGGGCGCCGACGCGGACATTCGCGCCCTGGTCGCCAAGCGCATCCCGGACTACCGCGCCACCCCGGCCGCCGAGCCGGACACGTTGGCCACGTTGGTGAAACTCGCCGACGACGGCGACGAGTCCCTCACCGACGACGTCCTGCGCGACGAGGTCTTCAGCCTGCTCTACACCGGGTTCTCCACCACGGCGAACACCCTGTCCTGGGTGTTCATCAGAATCCTTGACGACTCTCGCGTGCAATCATTGTTGCGCAAGGAAATCGCCGACAACATCGGTGACACCGCCATCACCCGCGACAGCGTCAACAACCTGCCCTACCTCGAAGCCGTTCTCAAGGAGACGTTGCGCCTGCACCCGGTCACCGCGCTGAACGGCGTCCGGTTGCTCAAGCGCGACATCGAACTGGACGGCTACCACATCGCGGCGGGCTCGATCCTGGTCCACTGCGCCTACCTGCTGCAACGCTCCACCGACGTCTTCGACGAGCCGACCGAGTTCCGGCCGGAACGGTTCATGGCCGATGCCGTCGACCGCTACTCGTGGGGCGCGTTCGGTGGCGGCAGCCGGATGTGTGTGGGGCGCGGATTCTCGCTCAACGAGATGAAGCTCATCGTCACGAAGTTGTTGGCCTGCTACTCGATGAGCCGTGACGGCGGCGTCCCCGGTTCGCAGTTGCAGGGCTTCTTCATGGCCCCGGCCGACGGCGCCCGACTCACCATCGCCGCGAACTAGGCGATCACGCCGAACGGCCCTCGCACCAGTGCGAGGGCCGTTCGGCGTGACCAGGTCTCAGCCCGCGGTCTTGATGAGCGGCGCGTCTCGCGACAACTCCCGGAACCCGACGCTGTAGAACAGCCCGCGCGCCTGGGGATGCCCCGGCGCACCCAGGCAGGCGACCGTCGCGTGAGTGGCCCCGGCCGCCCGCGCCAGAGACATCCCGTGCAGGAGCATCGCCCTTCCCAGCCCCAGACGCCGGTAGCCGCGATGCGTCCCGACCGGCTCGAACTCGACGGTCTTGTTCGCCTCGTCGAGCCACATGATCGTCGAGGACGCCATCGTCGCGTCCGGCGCCTCCACCAGGATGTGCAGGTCACCGCGATACGCCGCCGTCCGCCGGACACCCCGGTAGCCCTCGGCCGTGTACGCCGAGGAAGGCCAGGCGTTCAGATGGGCCTGGACCGCGGCTTCCGGCCCGGCCTCGTCGGCGGTGCGGAATCGGAATCCGTCCGGCAGCACCGGCTGTTCCACATCGGTGAGGTCCCGCTCGTTGAGCTGGGTCCAGGACCCGGCGTCGCCGAGGGCGCCCGGGTCGGGCGCATAGCCGCGTGCCGCCCATCGCCCCAGGGCGAACTCGTCGGACGCGCTCGGCAGCACCGTGCGTTCGATGTCCGCCGCCACACCGTCGTACCAGTCGATCACCTCGTCGACCAGCCCGGCGTGGTCGGGATGGACCTGATACGCCAGATAGGCGCCGGTGACATCCTTCACCGTCCCGTCGCTCCGCCTCACCTGGCGCGGAAGACTGGCCCAGCTCCACGCCACCAGGTCCGCGCCGGAGAACCACAGCCTGCGCGGCCAGCTCGCACCGTCGACCACGTGCCCCTTGCCCCAGATCCACGCCAGCTCACCGAACGACGCGTCGCTGTTCACCAACTCCGGGCGCATGGCGGTGACACGCTGCGCCAGACCCTGCATGAGCAGCACGTCCGCGGCCGTCACAAGCTCGACGTTCGTCATGGTTCGCCACTGTGTCAGGACTCCGCGAAGCCGTCGAACCGATTACAGGACGACAACTAGACAGGCTTCCCGGTCGTTGGCACCTGGTCGACCGGCAGGGGCGGCCCCGGCGGTGTCCCATCACCGAATGGCCTCCCACCCAGCTCCTCGCGATGGTGCGCGGTCAGCCAGCTCGCCGGATTCGGGCCCGCCGCGACGATCCGCGACGGATTGATCGCCGAGTGGACGTAGTAGTAGTGCCGCCGGACCTGATCGAAGTCCACTGTGTCGCCGAAACCGGGAGTCTGGAACAGATCCCGCGCGTAGGCCCACAGTGCCGGGTACTCGACGAGCTTGCGGACATTGCACTTGAAGTGACCGTGATACACCGCGTCGAACCGGACCAGCGTCGGCCACAGCCGCACATCGGCCTCGGTGATCGTGTCGCCGACCAGGAACCGCCGCGTGGTCAGGTGCTCTTCCAACGCGTCGAGTCGGGCGAACAGCGTGGTGACGGCACGATCGTAGGCCGCTTGGTTCGGCGCGAACCCCGCGAGATAGACCCCGTTGTTGACCTCGTGATACACCGCAGTGTTGATCGCGTCGATCTCGTCGCGACGCCGCTGCGGGTACAGCACCGGAGCGCCCGGACGCTGGTAGGCGCCCCATTCCGTGCCCAAGTCGATGGTGAGCTGGTCGAAATCGTTGCTCACCAACTGTCCGGTCGGCACGTCCACCAACGCTGGCACACTGACTCCGCCGGTATAGGCGGAATCGCGGGCCAGGTAGGCCTCGCGAACCGAGTGGATGCCCAGTACCGGGTCCTTGCCGCCTGGGCTGTCGGTGAACACCCAGTGGCTGTCGTCGGCGATGATCTCGTGCACCGGGTCGGTGACCGCCTGCGAGATCACCGCGTCGAGCCCCATCAGCCTGCGCACGATCGCGGTCCGGTTGGCCCACGGGCAGGCCCGGCTGATGACCAGCCGGTAGCGACCGGGTTCGGTCGGCCAGGTCGAGGAGGCCGTGACCCGGTCGGTGAAGGCCATCGGGTCGCGGGTCATTTCCTCGTCTGGCAGTTCGAAAGCTTTCATCGCATCCGTTTCGCGCGTGGGTTGGCAGGGGATCAGAAGTCGAAACTACCGCCGCCGCCGCCGAAATCTCCGCCGCCGCCGTAGTCGCCGCCACCGGAATCGCCGCCACCCGCGTCACCGCCGCCGTCAGCCGCGGCATCCGCCTGGCCCGCGTCATAGCCGGATTCCCACGCCTGACCGTCGGGAATACCGGCCATGCCCGCGAACATCATGCTGAACAGCAGGACCGAACCCATGCCCCAGGCGCCTGCGACCAGCGCGGGCTTCCACCACGGCTCGCTGTACCAGCCCTGCGGCACCGGACGGCCCGCGACGCGGCCACCGGGGTAGTAGTGCGGGGTGCGGCTGCCCGGTTCCGGGGACGCCACGTAGTCGCGACCTTCGACCTCGACCCGACGATCCTCGGTGACCTTGCCCGCGCGCGCCGCTTCCTGGTCGACCGGTAGGTCAGGCCCGAGGTCCAAGCCCATCGC
>JALZNB010000332.1 GCA_030857905.1 Actinomycetota bacterium | reverse complement strand
CAGATCCCCGCCGCCGCCACATTCCCATCCGCTGAAGGAGAAACGGCACATGGACCTGCTCGAGGACAAGGCGACGGGCGCGCTCGCGGGCGCCGCGGTGGCCGACGCGCTCGGCGGCGCGGCGGAGGGCAACACACCTGAGGCCATCCGCGAGCGCTACAACGGGTTCATCGAGGGCATCGTGCCGCCGTTCCTCGACGACTGGCGCCACGCCCGACCGATCGCGCCCTACCACAAGGGAGACGGGCACGTCACCGACGACACCCTGATGACCACGGCACTGGTCGAGGTCTACGACACCGTGCGCGACCACCTCGACGCGCACGCGATCGCCGAGCACCTCGTACCGCTGCTGATCGACGAACGTCGCTGGATCCCCGAGTTGGAGACCGAGGCGATCCTGTTGCAGCGGCTGTTCCTCGCGGAGAAGTGGCTCGTCGCGCGCCTGCACTACGGCCACATCGATCCCCGCGAGGCAGGCTCGGGCAACATCGTCAACTGCGGCGCGGCGATGTACGCCGCGCCGATCGGGATCGCGAACGCGGGATCACCCGGGGGCGCGTACGCGGAGGCGATCGACGTCGCGGGGGCGCACCAGTCGAGCTATGGGCGGGAGGCCGCGGGTGTGTACGCGGCCTGTGTCGCGGAAGCCATACGACCCGGCGCGTCGGTCACCTCCGTCATCGACGTCGCCCTGTCGCTCGCGAAGGACGGGACGCGGGACGCGATCGAGGCGGTCACCTCTGCCGCGTCGACGCTGACCGACTGGCGCTCGTCGCTCGACCGGATCAGGGCCGCGGTCGAACCATTCGACACCGTCGGCCCGAACTACCGCGCACCGGCGAAGGATGCCCGGATTCCCAGCCGTACCAAGTCGATCGAGGAGCTGCCGGTCGCTCTCGGCATGCTCGTCGTCGCGGGTGGGGACTACCGCGAAACCGTGTTGGGCTCGGTGAACTACGGCCGTGACTCCGACTCGATCGCGGTCATGGGCGGGTCGATCGCGGGCGCGCTCGGTGGGCGCGCGGTGGTGCCGGACACCTGGATCACCGACATCAGTACGGCGAGCCGGATGGACATCACGGCCACCGGTCCGACGATGGCAGCGGTCTCGAAGGCCATCTGGGAGAAGGATCGGGTCCGTTTCGGCAGGCGTGCCGCTCTCTTCGGTTCGATCGAGGAAGCCGCCTGAGGATGTTGCGACTGAGCTGGACCCAGCCGGAAGACCTGGTGCCGCACGGTATCCGCGCCGCCCGGCTCGACGGGATCGAGGTCGATGACCTGGCCGAGGACTGGGTAGCGGCGGGCGGGGCACTCGCCGCCCCTGTCTCCGGCGCCACCCCGCAAGCCGCTCCGGCGACACTGCGCGCGTTGGGACGGGATCTTCTGTCACGTCTTGATGAACGGCCCGCGCCCACCGCGCTGCGACGCAGGGAACCGGACGGACTGGCGGAAATCCTGGCGCTCGCCCGGCCCGTGCCCACTCGGACACGACCCGCGGACTTCGACGATCGCGTACACGGCGCCTGGCTCGGCCGCGCCGCGGGGTGTTTGCTGGGCAAGCCGGTCGAGAAGATTCCACGTGAGGGTATTCGCGCGATCGCGCAGGACACCGGAAACTGGCCGATCGCCGGATACTTCACCGAGGTCGGACTGGATCCGGACATCGCCGCGCGTTACCCGTGGAACCGCCGAAGCCGCGCGACAAGCCTTGTCGAGAACATCGACGGCATGCCAGAGGACGACGACCTCAACTTCCCACTCATCGCCCTGGACCTGTTGGAGCGGCACGGCGACGCGTTCACCACCGACGACGTCGCGCGGTCGTGGCTCGCGAACCTGCCGGGTGGTCGCGTGTTCACCGCGGAACGGATCACCTACCGCAACCTGCTCGACGGGTACGAACCCGAGGTCGCTGGGACCGTGCACAACCCGTTCCGCGATTGGATCGGCGCCCAGATCCGTACGGACGTGTATGGCTGGACGCACCCGGGTGATCCCATGACCGCGGCGCGTCTCGCGTGGACGGACGCGCGGCTTACTCACGGCCGCAATGGCCTGTACGGCGCGATGTTCGCGGCTGCCGCGTGCTCGGCCGCCGTCGTCGCGAGTGACGTGCGCGAGGTGATCGAGGTAGGACTTTCGGTCGTGCCGCCCGATTCCCGGTTCGCGGCGGCGATCACCTTCGGCGCCGGCCTCGACACACAGTCCACTGAGGACGCAATGGACGTCATCCACGACCGCTACGGCCATCTGCACTGGGTACACGTGCTGAACAACGCGGCCGTCCTCGCGTACGCCCTTGTTCGGGGCGGGGGCGACTACGCGGCGACGATCACGACCGCGGTAACCGGCGGCTGGGACACGGACTCGGTCGGCGCGACCGCAGGTTCGCTCGCCGGAGCGTTGACCGGCGCGGCGGCGTTGCCCGGCCAGTGGATCGATCCGTTGCGCAACCGGCTCGCGTCCAACGTGCCGGGGTTCGACGGCATCGGGTTCGACGCACTGACGGCGCGGACGGTCGCCCGATGAGCGTGGTTGTGGTGGGTAGCGGAAACCTTGACCTGGTCAGCCAGGTCGAACGGATTCCCGCGCCCGGCGAGACGGTCCTGTCCACCGGGTTCGCCACGCACGCGGGCGGCAAGGGCAACAACCAGGCCACTGCCGCCGCGCGCGCGGGTGCGACCACAACATTCGTCGGCGCGTTCGGCGACGACGACCATGGCGCCCGGCTCCGCACGAGTCTCGTCGACGACGGCGTGCGTACCCTCGCGCGAACCTCCACTGAGCCGACCGGCACGGCGCTCATCACCGTGTCGGCGGTCGGTGAGAACTCGATCGTCGTCAACCCGGGGGCGAACGCGACTTTGCTCGACCTGACCGTGGCGGAGCGCGCGGTCATCGCCGAAGCCGACATCGTGCTGCTGCAACTGGAGATCCCGCTCGACACCGTGACCGATGCCGCGCGCACGGCCCGCGGCACCGTCGTGTTGAACGCGGCACCCGCGTGCCCGCTCCCCCATGCGCTGCTGGCGCAGGTCGACCTGCTCGTCGTGAACGAGCACGAGGCGACGCTGCTCGGCGGCGCGGAGCGGCTTCTCGCGACCGTGTCGGCCGTGATCGTCACCCTCGGCGCACAGGGCGCGCTGATCCACACCCGAGGTACCGAACCCGTTGGGGTACCTGGTATCTCGGTCGATGTCGTCGACACGACCGGCGCGGGTGACACCTTCTGTGGCGCACTCGTCGCCCGGCTCGACGAACTCGATGGCGTCACACCCGCCACGCTCGACACCGCGACCCGGTTCGCCACGGCCGCGGCGGCGTTGTCCGTGCGACGTGCCGGTGCCGTGCCCGCCATCCCGACCCGTGAGGAGATCGATGATTTCCACCGATCCTGACGAGGCGAGCACCACCGACATCGACCCGCTGGTGCCGAGGCCGATCGATCTGCCGACCACTGTGGACAGCGCGCTCGACGCGGCCACCGGTGACATCGCGAAGATCTTCGCCGCACCGGACGATCCGGCGCAGTGGCCCGCGTGGCGTGCCGCGCTGCACCGCTGGCGCGATGAGTCCCGTGCGCGGCTCGAATACGACGACTCGCTCTACGACCGGGCGGCGACGTCCTGGACTCGGTCCTGCTACAGCGTCGCACTCATCTGGCTGTGGGACGAACGGCTCTTCGACCGCGCCCGCCACCGATTCGACGTAGCCGCGTTCCTCGATCGCACGGCCGACCACGGCGGGTTCGACGGAGTCGTCCTGTGGCACGCCTACCCGGTGATCGGCATCGACGACCGCAACCAGTTCGACTTCTACCGCGACGTACCCGGACTCCGCGAGGTCGTGGTCGAGTTCCAGTCGCGAGGCATCCGGGTGTTCCTGGACTACAACCCGTGGGACACCGGAACTCGCCGCGCCGCACACGAGGACGCGGAGGAACTCGCGTTGCTCGCTGGGGAACTCGGTACCGACGGCATGTTCCTCGACACGATGAAAGAGGGGGACGCCACGCTGGTGTCGGCGCTGCTCGACGCCGGTCAGGTACTCGAAGGCGAGTCCCGCGTTCCGAACCGGCGCATCGAGGACCACCAGCTCAGTTGGGCGCAGTGGTTCGCCGACAGCTCCGCGCCAGGGGTGATGCGGGCTCGCTGGTACGAGCGCCGCCACATGACGCATTCGACGCGGCGCTGGAACCGCGACCACAGCGACGAACTGCAGTCGGCGTTCATGAACGGCGCGGGAATGCTTGTGTGGGACACGGTGTTCGGCGTCTGGGTCGGATGGCATGAACGCGACAAGGCGACACTACGGCGGATGCTGCGGGTCCAGCGGGCGTGCACGAATCTGTTCACCGAAGGCGAATGGGCACCACTCGTCGACTGCGTGCCTGGCACCGGCGTCTACGCGTCCCGGTTTTCACTCGGGGACCTGACATTGTGGACGGTGGTGAACCGCGCCGACACCGACTTCACCGGCATCGCGCTGACGGCGACCTCTGACGCCGAATGGTTCGATCTCACCGCGGGCATACGGTTGGGGCGCAGCGCGAACGCACCCGTGATCACGGTGCCCACCCGCGGGGTCGCGGGCGTTCTCGCCGTCACAGGAACGGAACCCTCGTGGCTCGCCGACCTGCTTACGGCCGCCGCCAGGGACTCCTGCACGACCAAGACGGCTTTCCCCGCGCGCACGGCGATCCGCGTCCGGCCTCGACCGGCGGCGACGCGTTCACGGGGCGCGGTTGTCCGGGTCGTCGGCGGGCCGCGCACGCTGCCGATGACCTACCGCCGTCGCGAAACCGGCACCTACCAGGGCGCCCCGTACATCGATGAGTGGAAGCCACTTCCCCCGCGACTCCACGACCCACGCGAGGACCACCTCGCCGTGTCGCTCACCGCCGTCGACGTGGCGACAACCGAGGTGACGAGCACCGATTTCCTCGATTTCGTCGCCACCACCCGGTATCGACCGGCGAACGGCAACCGCTTCCGGCCGAACGAGAGCGCAGGCCCTGTCACGATGATCGACCTGGACGACGCGCGAGCGTACGCGACATGGGCAGGCGCGCGCCTGCCGACGGAGTTCGAGTGGCAAGTGGCCGCGGCCGAGCCGGGTTTCCTGCGGGCCACTCCCCTGGTCTGGAACTGGACCGAGAGCGAGCACACCGACGGCGTGACCCGGTTCGTGATGCTCAAGGGCGGCAGCGACCACGAGAGCTTCGGATCGGACTGGTACGTCGACGGCGGCAGGCGTGACCCGTCGTTCAGCCTGAAATTTCTGGTACCCGGCCTGGGAATCGACCGCTCGCCGAGCATCGGTTTCCGGCTCGCCTGGGAGGCGTGATGACCGATCCGCCGCTCGCGGGCATCCGCGTGCTTGACGTGTCGACACTGTTCGCGGGCCCGCTCGCCGCGACCTTCCTCGGCGACTTCGGCGCCGATGTGATCAAGATCGAACATCCGCGCCTGCCGGACGCGGCGCGGGGCCACGGACCCGCGAAGGACGGCGTCAACCTGTGGTGGAAAACGTTGGGTCGCAACAAACGCACGGTCACGATCGACCTCGGAAAACCCGAGGGCGCCGAGTTGCTCCGTGCCCTCGTGGCCGACGCCGACGTGCTGATCGAGAACTTCCGGCCAGGCACGCTTGAGCGCTGGGGACTCGGCCCCAAGGCGTTGCTCGCCGTCAATCCGTCTCTCGTGATCGCGCGGGTGACGGCGTTCGGCCAGTTCGGGCCGTACTCGGCGCGGCCGGGGTTCGGCAGCCTCGCCGAGGCGATGAGCGGGTTCGCTGCCCTCACCGGCCAACCGGACGGGCCGCCGACGCTGCCCCCGTTCGGGCTCGCCGACGGCATCGCGGCGCTCGCCACGGCGTACGCCGTCATGGTCGGGCTGCGCGCCAACACCGGTCAGGTGATCGACATGGCGATCATCGAACCGATCCTCATGCTGCTCGGCGGTCAGATCACGGCCTACGACCAGCTCGGGCAGGTACAGCCACGGACAGGCAACCGGTCGGTGAACAACGCGCCGCGCAACGTCTATCGCACGGCCGACAACGAGTGGGTCGCGGTGTCGACCAGCTCCCAATCGATCGCCGAGCGGGTGCTGCGACTCGTCGGGCGACCTGAGGTGATCGACGAGCCCTGGTTCGCCTCCGGGCACCAGCGCGCCCAGCACGCCGACGAGCTGGACGCGGCGGTGTCGGCGTGGATCGCCGCGCGACCGACCGATGAGGTGGTCGCCAAGTTCGAGGCGGCGCAGGCCGCGATCTCCCGCGTGTACGACGTGCGTGGGGTGCTCGACGACCCGCAGTACGCGGCGTTGGGCACGGTGCGCACGGTCGACGACGACGAGCTGGGACAGATCAAGATGCAGAACGTCCTGTTTCGCATGTCGGAGACCCCGGGCGCGATCCGGTGGCCTGGTCGGTGGCACGGCGCCGACACCGAGGAGGTGTTGAAGACGATCGGTGTGACACCGGAACAGCTCACAGCGCTTCGGGAGAGCGGGATCGTATGAGCGTGCTCGTCACCGGTCTCTACGTGCCCGGCGACCGGCCTGACCGCTTCGACAAGGCGGTCGCGACAGGCGCGGACCTCGTCATCCTCGATCTTGAGGACGCGGTCGCGCCGAGCCGCAAGTCTTACGCCCGCGACGCGGTCACGTCCTGGCTGGCCGACACCACAACGAACTGCGTATTGCAGGTTCGGGTGAACGCGGGCGACGCGGGCGACCTCGCGGCACTGCGCGGCATGACGGGCTTCGAGGTTCGGCTGCCGAAAGTGTCCTCGGCGGCGGAGATCGACACCGTGGCGGCGGCGCTGCCGGGAGCGCCCCTCACCGCGCTCATCGAGAGCGCACTCGGCGTCGAGCGGGCCGCGGAAGTCGCCGCCCACCCGGCCGTCACCCGTCTCGGCCTCGGCGAGTCCGACCTGGCGAGCGAACTGGGCACCCGAGCCGACGCGGTACTCGACCACGCGCGTGTCCGGCTGCTGTACGCCGCGCTCGCCGCCGACCTGCCCGCACCGATGCTGTCGGCCTACCCGGACATCAAGGACTTGGTGGGACTACGTGCCGACACCGACCGGGGGCGGACACTCGGCTGGGTAGGCCGCGTGGCCGTACACCCGTCACAACTACCGGTGATCGCGGAGGCGTTCCGCCCGTCGGACACCGAGAGTCGTTGGGCGAGGCAGGTACTGGCGGCCGGTACTCAGGGCGGTGTCTCGACGCTGCCCAACGGTGAGATGGTCGACGCGGCCATGCTGGGCCGCGCTCGCGCCATCCTCGCCCGCACTCACCACAACCACTAGCTCGAGTTTCGGCCAGCTTCAGCGTTTCACGCTCCGACTTTGGCCAGCGCCCGCATGGCGTCATGCTCCACCCGCGCAAGATCACGCAGAAGGGCGCTCGCCTGCTTGAGGTACGTGACATCGCCGCGTTCGCCAGCGTGAGCGATCAACGTGGCGACCTCGGTCCACAGGGTCGCGGCCTCCCCGTACATCTTGTGGCCCGCGCGGAGACCGCTATCGTTGATCAACTCAGTGCATTCGCCGAGGAAGTCGCGGTAAAGATTGCGGAACAGCGCGCCACCGGTTCCGGCCTGTTCCATGAGAAGCGCGGCGAGCGGCAGGTCCCGCTGGGGATTGTCGGTGCGTTCCAGCCACTTCTCCACCTGCTTGGCGGTCTTCTCGATCCCCCGGTAGCCCAGATTCGAGATGGGCGGATTGAGGAAGTCGTCCGCGCAGGCTTCTATCGCCGGAATGATGAGGTCTGCCACCGGAGGCAGGGCGCTCGAGACGGTGATCGTGAAGGAACGGTTCTTGGCCGTCATCGGTCCACGCTCCGCCCTGGCACTGGCGAGACTGACCAGGCTGGTCGTCACCGCGCCACCTTGCTGCTCGGTGTCCACCAGGTAAGCGCGGTCGTCGTCATATCCGTACATCGCTACGACGTGACCGCCGAAGTGCACCTTCGACCCGAAGTACTCCAGGTGGTAGCTGTCAAGCTGCAACCCCACCGGTCGCCCTACGTCAATCTGGTCAGCGACGTCCCGCCACGCCTTGCGCTGGGAAGTGGTCTCCCGCACCACCAGCCCCAGTCCCAGTCCCAGTCGATCGCCGAGATTCTTGGTGAGTTCGAACGGCTTGACCCGACCTCCGAGAAAAGGGAAGTCCCTCTGCTTCCCGTCCCAGTAGATGAAGGCGAGACCAGACCCGAGCCCGAACAACATGGGCTCGGAAAGGTCCAGCCCCTCGTGCCGCAACAGCACGCCCAGCGCCGTGGTCTCGCAATGCCGCATCCCGCGCGTGGAAGCGTTATCGATGATCAAGCCAGACCTCTCTCCGTACGCTGCCTGTCACGATGAAAGCACGACGCTCCACCTCACGCCGCCGGACTCGTACTACAGCGCACCGCCCTACGGCCATGTCGTCTCCTTGGCTCGTGTTCTCCCCCACGGTCGTCGCGTCCAGCGGACCACACCACAGTCGGAGGTCCTTTCCGATGGGGTCGATTGACACCACTCGTCCCGGACCGGACCTGGTGCTTGACAGCGGTCGATTGGTCGAGCCGCATCGCGGGTGGCGGCGTAGGGTGAGGTCATCGAGAGCATCCGCCTGTTCACAGAGGGCGCGGCGAAACGGACCATGTCGGCTACACGCCGCCTGTCGCCTCGATTCCGGCTCGATCGCAACACTATTGCCCGACAAGGGGAGTGACTTTGTGCTGAGCGTCGAACCTCGGCCTGCCGACAAGTGCGGCAGAGCTGAACTGGAACTGATCGACGCGTTGTGGCGGGCGGCGAACTACCTGTCGGTCGGCCAGATCTACCTGCTGGACAATCCGTTGCTGCGGGAACCGTTGCGCGCCGAGCACGTCAAGCCGCGGCTGTTGGGGCACTGGGGGACCACTCCCGGCCTGAATCTGTTGTACGCGCACATGAATCGGGTGATCAACCAGCGTGATCTCAACGCGCTGTATGTGACCGGTCCCGGCCACGGCGGCCCTGGTCTGGTGGCGAACGCGTATCTGGAGGGCACCTACAGCGAGGTGTACCCGGCGATCAGCCAGGACGAGGACGGGCTGCGGGCGTTGTTCCGGCAGTTCTCCTTCCCGGGTGGCATTCCCAGTCATGTCGCGCCGGAGACGCCGGGGTCGATCCATGAGGGCGGTGAACTGGGCTACGCGCTGGTGCACGCCTTCGGCGCGGTGTTCGACAACCCGGATCTGCTGGCGTTGTGCGTGATCGGGGACGGCGAGGCGGAGACAGGTCCGCTGGCGGCGAGTTGGCATTCCAACAAGTTCCTCAATCCGGTGACCGACGGCGCGGTGCTGCCGGTGCTGCACCTCAACGGGTACAAGATCGCGAACCCAGCGGTGCTGGCGCGCATCCCGGAGGACGAGTTGGCCGCGTTGATGCGTGGCTATGGCTATCGGCCGCACTTCGTCACCGGCGACGATCCGATGACCGTGCACCGGCAACTGGCGTCCACATTGGACACCGTGCTCGACGAGATCGCCGCCATCCAGCACAAAGCCAGGAACGGCGCGGTCGACCGGCCGGTGTGGCCGATGATCGTGCTGCGTACGCCGAAAGGCTGGACCGGGCCTGCGGAGGTCGACGGAGTCCAGGTCGAGGGCACCTTCCGAGCGCACCAGGTCCCGTTGGCCGCGACCCGCGACGATCCCGCGCACCGGGCCATGCTGGCCGAGTGGCTGCGGAGCTACCGGCCGGAAGAACTGTTCGACCAGGCCGGGCGGCTGCTGCCGCGACTGCGGGCGTTGGCACCATCAGGCGCTCGGCGGATGAGTGCCAACCCGCACGCCAACGGTGGACTGCTGCTGCGGGAACTGACCATGCCGGACTTCCGCGACTACTCGGTGCCGGTGACCGCGCCCGGCACCGAGTTCAGCGCGGCGACCGGCGTGCTGGGAGAGTTCCTGCGCGACATCGTGGTGGCGAACCCGGACCGGTTCCGGATCATGGGACCGGACGAAACCGCGTCCAACCGGTTGGGCGCGGTGTTCCAGCGGACCGACCGGGCCTGGAACGCGTTGACGCTGCCCGGCGACGACCACCTCGCGCCGGACGGCCGGGTCATGGAGGTGCTTTCCGAGCACCTGTGCCAGGGCTGGCTGGAGGGCTACCTGCTCACCGGCAGGCATGGCCTGTTCAACTGCTACGAGGCGTTCATCCACATCGTCGACTCGATGCTCAACCAGCACGCGAAGTGGCTCAAGACCGCCAGGGAGATTCCCTGGCGGGCGCCGATCGCATCGCTGAACTACCTGTTGACCTCGCATGTGTGGCGGCAGGACCACAACGGGTTCTCCCATCAGGATCCGGGCTTCATCGACCACGTGGTGAACAAGAAGTCCGAGATCATCCGGGTGTATCTGCCGCCGGACAGCAACACCCTGCTGTCGGTGATGGATCACTGTCTGCGCAGCGAGAACTATGTCAACGTGGTGGTCGCGGGCAAGCAGCCCGCGCTGACCTATCTGGACATGGACGCCGCGGCTGAGCACTGCCGCCGCGGTCTGGGGATCTGGCCGTGGGCGGGCACCACCGACGGTGAGCCGGACGTGGTGCTCGCGTGCGCCGGTGACGTGCCTACCCTGGAGACCCTGGCCGCGGCGGACCTGCTCAGGACCTACCTGCCCGACCTGCGGGTGCGGGTGGTCAATGTGGTCGACCTGATGCGGTTGCAGCCGGACACCGAACATCCGCACGGACTGTCCGATGTGGACTTCGACGCGGTGTTCACCGCGGACAAGCCGGTGATCTTCGCCTATCACGGTTACCCGTGGCTGATCCACCGGCTCACCTACCGGCGGACGAACCACCGCAACCTGCATGTGCGTGGGTACAAGGAGGAAGGCACCACGACCACCCCGTTCGACATCGTGATGCTCAACGACCTGGACCGGTTTCACCTGGTCATGGACGTCATCGACCGCGTCCCGCACCTGGGCACCGCCGAAAAGGCGTTGCGCGGACACATGGTGGACTCCCGGGCCGCGGCGCGTCGCTACACCCGCGAGCACGGCGAGGACGACCCGGTGATCTCGGGCTGGACCTGGCCGGATCGGGGCTGAGGCATGCGGGTACTGGTCGTCAACGCGGGCTCGTCG
>JALZNB010000306.1 GCA_030857905.1 Actinomycetota bacterium | reverse complement strand
ACGTCGAGTCGTGCGGGCGGCCTCGTCGTTTTTGTCGCGGTAGGACATCATCACGGGCTCAGGCCCGATACTCCACTTCGGATGCCAGCCCGGCGACCGGTCCGATCACGGTCACCGCGGGTGGACGAATGCCCTGTGCGGCGACCTCACCCGCCACGGAGACCAAGGTCGACCGCAGGACGCGCTGATTGCGGGTCGTGCCTTCCTGCACCACCGTCACCGGCGTCGCGGCGTCCCGCCCGCCGGAGATCAACGCGGCGGCGAACCGGTCCAGCTTGTCCACACCCATCATCAGCACGATCGTGCCGCTCAACCGCGCCAGCGCCGACCAGTCGGTCAGCGACCGAGGGTCACCGGGCTCCACATGCCCCGACACCACGACCACCTCGTGCGCGACCCCTCGATGGGTCACCGGCACGTCCGCGGCGGCGGGCACGGCGAAGGCCGAGGTGATCCCCGGCACCACGGTCACCGGGACCCCGGCGTCGGCACAGGCGATCAGCTCCTCGAAACCGCGGCCGAACAGATAAGGGTCTCCCCCTTTGAGCCGGACGACGAACCTGCCCGCCTTCGCGTGCGAGATCAGCGCGTCATTGATCGCGTCCTGGGTGGCGGCCCGTCCGTAGGGGATCTTCGCCGCGTCGATCACGATCACCTCGGGCGACAACTCGTCCAGGAGTTCCCTCGGGCCGAGGCGATCGGCCACGACCACGTCGGCACGGGCCAGCAACCGGCGCCCGCGCACGGTGATCAGCTCGGGATCGCCCGGTCCGCCGCCGACCAACGCGACGCCAGGCAGTTCCGGATCGCGCGCGCGATCGGAGACCCGCCCCTCGCGCAGTGCTTCCAGGAGACCGTCCCGCACCGCGGCCGATCGTTGGTGCTCACCCCCGGCGAGAACTCCGACGAGGAGACCTTCGTACTGACCTGTGGCGGGTGTCACAGCGCTGCCTTCACTCCCGGCGTCGGCGCGCACGCAAAACACTCGCGCCCGGTCCGCGTGCTCGGCGACTGTCCTGTTCACCGCCGTGTCCGATGTGCAACACAGCACATACCAGGCATCGACCAGGTCACCGTCGGCGTAGGGGCGCCGGTGCCAGACGATCTCGCCCGCGTCGGCCATCGCCTGCACCGACGGCGTGACCTCGGGTGAGACGAGTTCGACCGAGGCGCCCGCCGCGACCAGGCGCGGGAGGCGACGCTGGGCTACCGTGCCGCCGCCGACCACGACGACGCGGCGACCCGCGAGATCGAGTCCGACCAGGTAGTGCTGCTCAACGGCCATTGCGCCACTATGCCCGGTTGCCCCCGTCGGCCCGCCCGTCACCGCCCCGGAGTGTGACGGACGTGGCAGACTCGTGACCCAGGTGAGGTATCGTCGACCTATCGAGTGCATACCAGGGGCCGGTCGAGGAGACGGTTCCGTCTTCCATGCTCACGTTCGACGCCATCACACCGCGCCGCGGGACCGGACAGCCGGTCGCGGCGACCGAGTGGCCGTGTTCGCCCCGGCACCCAAGCCCTCGGGGAAACTGGCTCACACCGAGACGAGTCCCGTCATGCCCACGTTCCCGCCCGTCGTGGAACGACCGCGCACGCCGAAGCCGTTGTTCGGCGAGTCCGCGTCCCGCGTGGAGATGGTCACCATCCGCGCGTTCCTGCTGATCCCGTTCCTGGCGCTGCTCGCCGCCGTCCCGCTGATGTGGGGCTGGGGCGTGAGCTGGGTCGACCTGACCGTGGCCGCGGTGTTCTACGTCATCTCCACCCTGGGCATCAGCATCGGCTTCCACCGGTACTTCACCCACGGCGCGTTCAAGGCCCGCGCGCCGCTGCGGATAGCGCTGGCCATCGCCGGAATGCTGGCCGCGCAAGGTCCGGTCATCGGATGGGTCGCCGATCACCGTCGGCACCACGCCTTCTCCGACCGGGAAGGCGACCCGCACTCGCCGTGGCTGTTCGGCACATCACCCACCGCGGTGCTGCGCGGGTTCTGGCACGCCCACATGGGCTGGCTGTTCGGCCGGGACCGCACCAACGTGGAACGCTTCGCCCCGGACCTCGCCGCCGACCCGGTACTGCGGGCGGTCGACCGACTGTTCCCGCTCTGGGTCACGATCAGCGTCGTGTCGCCCGCGGTGATCGGTGGTGTGGTCACCCTGTCCTGGTGGGGCGCGCTCACCGGGTTCCTCTGGGCCGGGTTGGCCAGGGTGGCTTTCCAGCACCACGTGACCTGGTCGGTGAACTCGATCTGCCACATGATCGGGTCTCGCCCGTTCGTCAGCCGCGACCGGTCGTCGAACTTCTGGCCGTTGGCGATCCTGTCGATGGGCGAGTCGTGGCACAACTCCCACCACGCGGACCCGACGTCGGCACGCCACGGCGTCCTGCGGGGTCAGCTCGACATCTCCGCCCGCACGATCTGGGTCTTCGAGAAGCTCGGCTGGGTGTGGCAGGTTCGCTGGCCCACCCAGGATCGACTCGCCAAGCTCGCCCGGTAACGACAAGAAGGAGCCCCATGTCAGCACCGCAACGCACCGCAGCGGAAGACTTTCGCGAGTCCCGCGTCGACGCGCTCAACCTGATGAACGCGCAACGCGGACGGGCCGCGCTCACCGTGGCCGACCACTCGACCGACGTCGAGGACTGCCGGGAACTGTTGACCATGCTCGGTCTCGACGCGTCGACGGAGGCGCCGGACAACACCCGGCCGATCTACGTCGCGCCGGTCATGTAGTTCGCGCGTGGGCGGCGGCGGGGTCAGCCCGCCGTCCGCCACAACCCCTCGACACCCTCGGTCCGGCAGCGGTGGTCGATGTAGAGCAACGACTGGACCACCAGGACCGCGGGAGCCAGAACAGTGCCAGCGACGACGGCGGCGAGGGCCGTGCCCACCAGGCTGTCGCCGCTGATCCGGTCGAACAGCGTCGTCACGACCAGCGTCAGCAGCCCGGCCAGCACCTCTGCGAGCACCACGATCCCGCAGACCCGCCACCAGCCGACTGCGTGGACC
>JALZNB010000266.1 GCA_030857905.1 Actinomycetota bacterium | reverse complement strand
GGGGCCGAATCTGTTCACCCCGGGGCGGTGTAGTTCACCCAGCGGGGGGTAGTCACTGGACATGGCCGATGTGAGCAGAGAAGTCGCGGCGCCGGTGGAGCGAGTGTGGGCGGTGGTCGCGGACGGTTGGAGCTACGCGGGCTGGGTGGTGGGCGCATCCCACATTCGCAAGGTCGACGCGGGCTGGCCCGGTATCGGTGCCAGGATTCACCACAGCGTCGGCACGTGGCCCGCGGTGATCGAGGACACCACCGAGGTCACCGCGGTCGAGCCCAATCGCATGATCGAACTACACGCCCGGTTGTGGCCCGCCGGGACCGCGACCGTGCGGCTGGAACTCGATCCGCTCGGGCACTCCCGCACCAGGATGCGGATGTTCGAGCAGGTACGCAGCGGACCCGCCAAAGTCTTGCCCAATACGTTGCAGGACGTGCTGTTGGTCGCGCGCAACAAAGAAACACTGAGCAGGCTCTCCGACATGGTGTTGCGCCGGACCGGCGACGGGGAGGCAGATGACTGACGCGTGATGGCCGATCGGCCGTTGCACCCGGCCAGGTCATTCGTCGTCTAAGTCAGGCGTAGAAGACGACTAACGCGCGGAACTGAGCGAGCTACCTCTTTCAGGTATGCAGCGCGAGTTGCATTCGTCGCATCGCCGCACGGTACGCCGGGCCGTACCAGGAATGTGCGGCGAGCGCGGCCCGCGCGGCGTTGTGGCCCGCAGCGCCATGGACGCCGCCGCCTGGGTGTGCTGACGCCCCCGCCAGGAACAGGCCGTCGATGACGGTGTCGGCGCGGGCGAGTCCCGGGGTCGGCCGGAACACCAACTGTTGGTGGATGCCCGCGGTGCCCGCGTTGATCGCGCCGTCGACGAGACTGCTGTTGCCGCGTTGTAGATCGGCGGGCCCTGCGACGACGCGGCCGAGGATGAGGTCGCGGAAGCCGGGGGCGTGGCGGTCGATGATGCCCTCGACCTTGGCCGCCCACGCGCGCAATCGCTCCTCGGTCCAGTCGCCGCCTCGGGGGATGTGGCTGTAGGCCCACGCGGTTTCCGTGCCCGCCGGGGACCGGCTCGGGTCGGTGGTGGTCATCTGGCCGAGCAGCAGGAACGGGTTCTCCGGCACGCGTCCGCTGCCGAGGTCGGCGTCCGCGGTGACGAGCCCGTCCATGTCGGCTCCAAGGTGGACGGTCCCGGCTCCCGCTGCTTCCTGGGCGCGCCACGGGATCGGGCCGGACAGCGCCCAGTCGATCTTGATCGTGGAGTCGTCCCAGTCGAAACGGTCCAGGTCACGCACGAAACTCGCCGGGAGCTTGTGCGCTCCCACCAGGTCGAGGAACAACGTCGGTGCGGGCACATCGGCCAGGACCGCGCGCGTGGCCCGGACTTGCTCGCCACCCTCGGTCGCTACACCCATGGCGCGTCCGCTTGCCACGAGGACACTCGTCACGCGCTTGCCGCACTCGACGCGACCGCCTCGGGCGCGCAACCGCGACACGAGCGCGTCGGTGATCGAGCCCGCCCCTCCCTCGGGCACGGGGAAGCCCACATCTTGACCGAGCATGGCCAGCAACCAGCCGAAAATGGCGCTGCCAGCCTGGTTCGGTCCAAGATCGGTGTGCATGGCGTTGCCCGCCAACAAGATCCGGGCGCCTTCGCCCGCGAACTGTTCTTCCCCAAAGCGTCGCGCGGGCATCGTGAGCCTGCGGGCGGCCCGCAACGCGTCGCCGACACCCAGTGTTCGCAGCAGTCCCAGCCCGGCGCGAACAGGTGGGAAAGGGCGAAGCAGCGCGTTGAGGAAGTCCTCGCGGACGGAGAGGTAACGGTCGTACTCCCTCCGCCACGCGGCGCCGTCACCCCGCCCGAACCGCTCGACGGACTCGGCGGTGCGCTCGACATCCCGGGACAACACCGCCACCTGGTCATCGGGAAACACATGGGCGAGGACTTCCGGCGCGTGCCGCCAACGCAAGCCGTGGGCGCCCAGATCGAGCGCGTTGATCACCGGGGACGCGGCTCCCAGCGGGTGAAACGCGCTGTAGAGGTCGTGTCGGAAGCCCGGCAGCGTGATCTCGGCGGTGCGGGCGGCGCCGCCCGGTGTCGGTTCGGCTTCCAACACCAGGACGTCCCATCCGGCGTCGACGAGAATGTTTGCCGCTACCAGTCCGTTTGGTCCGCTGCCGATCACCACCGCGTCCGCTGCCACGCCGTTTCCTCCCTATTCAGGTCAAAGCCCAAGCCTGTCACCAGACTGCGTTGGCCGCTCTACCAACGCGTCAGAACTCGTTGCGGTCGTGTTCCTGTTCGAGGAGCGCGTCGAGATCTCGCAGTCGTCGCAGGGACATGACGGCGTTGCTGGTGCGTGGATTGTGATGGAGTAGATCGCTGTGGCGATGGACCCAGTTCCAGTAGCCCGCGGTGTATGGGCAGGCGTTGTCGCCGACGCGTGTGCGTGGGTTGTAGGGGCAGCGGCGGCAATAGTCGCTCATGCGGTTGATGTAGGCGCCGCCCGCGGCGTAGGGCTTGGTGGCCACTCGTCCGCCGTCGGCGTGTTGGCTCATGCCGATGACATTGGGCGGCATGACCCAGGCGAAGCCGTCGACGAACGCGGTGGCGAACCAATCGCTGAGTTGGCTGGGGGAGTAGCCGCGTTGCAGAGCGTGGTTGCCCAGCAGCATCAAGCGCGGGATGTGATGAACCCAGCCGCGATCACGCACGCCCGCGAGGGCGTCACGAAGACATGCCGCGCTGACCGAATCGGCGTCGAGGTCGAGCCACCAAGAGGGAAGCGGGGTGTGCGCGTCGAGTGCGTTGTTGTCGCGATAGTCGGGTCCGAAGTGCCAGTACAGGTGCCACATGTACTCCCGCCAGCCCAACACTTGGCGGATGAAGCCCTCGGCCGCGGCGAGGCCGACTTTGCCGTCGCGGTAAGCGTTCTCGGCGCACCGCACAGCGTCAAGCGGGTGCAGGACGCCGAGGTTGAGCGGGACCGAAAGCAGCGAGTGCGACATGGCCCAGTCTTCGGCCAGCATGGCGTCTTCATATCGACCGAAGGTGGGTAGACGGCGGGTTATGAACCGCTCTAGGGCCTGGGCCGCCTCGGCTGGGGTCACGGCGAAGCGGCGGGGTCCGTCGACGCCGACGGTGTCCAGGTTCAGCCGGTCGAGGTCCGTTCTGACCTGAGCGTCAATCTCGTCCTCTTGAGGTTGATATGGGTCCGGTATGTCGAGGGTGGCGGTGTCCTTGGGCGGTGGCTCGCGGTTGTCGGCGTCGAGGTTCCACCGCGCGCCCACCGGCTGATCGCCGTCCATCAGCACGTCGAAGCGTCTGCGTTGGTCCCGATAGAACTCTTCCATTCGGAATTGGGTTCGCTCACCGGCCCAACTGCGGAACTCACCGCGCGCCAACGCGAATGTCGGTGTGGGAAGAATGTCGGCGATCAAGCCTTCCTCGCGCAACCGATGGACGAAGCGCTCGGCGGTGTGCGAGGTGGGCTCGTGGACCAGTACCGGTCGCCCGATCTGGCGTAGCGCCTGCTCGTAGGTGTCGCTTTGGAACAGTGTCGCCCGCTCACCGAGATCGGCGGCGGCGTGGCGAAGCGCGGAGAGCACGATATGCAGCTTCTGCCGGTGATAGCGGTGCCGCCGCAGCGCGGACGCGGACTCGATGAGCACCACCGGCCTGTGCGCGTGTTCGCCGCCGTACACGTGCGGGCCGAGCTGGTCGGCGAACAACCACAACGGCGTGGGGGACACCATGACAGCCAGTGTGCGGTGCTTTCGCCGCGTCCGCACCTGGGCTGGTCCTCAAGGGCCGGTGGGTGGAGCTGGCCAGTGTCCGTGGGTTCGTTCTCGGGCGGGGATTGGTTGGTGCACGTTGCCCGCGGTCGGCGAGGTCGCTGGTTTGGTCAGTGCGGCGAGCCGGAACAGGGGTTCGACCAGTCGGTCGTAGATCAGTGGCACTAGTCGGAACGCGGCGATGATCAGCGGATTGGCTGGTCCGACTGGCACGGACACGTGGCGTCGAGGTTTGTCCGCCAGGCGCACGATCTCGGTGGCCACTCGTTCGGGGCGCAGGACCGGCCATGGTGGCCTGGCGGTGTGCCCGGTGTAGTTGGCGGCTTGATAGTAGATCGGGGTGTTGATGCTGCCTGGGCTGACGATGCACACGTGGACACCGGGCTCGTCGCGGGTTTCCTGTTGGAGTGTGCGCAGAACGGCGCGCTGGCCCCATTTCGAGGTCGCGTACGCGCCCATGTGCGGGACGGTGACGGACCCGAGCAACGAGTTCACGGCGATGAACACGCCCGCGTGCTGTCGGCGCATAACGGGTAGAACGGCTTGGGCGAGATGGACAGTGCCGTGTATCGCGGTGTCCACGACGGTGGTGAACACGTCTGCGGGCATCGTCTCGACGGTGCCGTAACCCATTACCGTCGCGGACTGCACGACAACATCGATGCGATCGTGTCGGTCCAAGGTTCGCGCGACGATCCGGCTGGCTCCCTCTGGGTCGCCGATATCGTCGACAACTGTGTGCACGGTGCCAGTTCCCGCCGATCCACATGCGACTTGCGCGGCTTCGAGAGCGACCTCGCTGCGTGAGACCAGAATCAGGTTGTCGTCGCGTTCGGCGAACGCGAGTGCGGTGGCCAGCCCGATGCCGCTACTGGCGCCGATGACGAGCACGGTGCGTCCACTCACGGGTTGAGCACGACTTTGATGCAACCGTCCCGCTTGGCGCGGAACATCTCGTACCCGTTCGCCGCTTCGGCCAGCGGCAGGTGGTGCGTGGTGAGGTCGAGCGTGCCAAGCGGGTCGACCGGGTCGAGCAACAACGGCAGGATGTCGTCGGTCCACCGGCGCACGTGTGCCTGGCCCATACGCAGTTGAATGCCGCGGTCGAACATCTCCATCAGCGGCAGCGGGTCCTTCTCCCCGCCGTACACGCCCGACACCGACACGGTGCCGCCACGGCGCACGCCCTTCATAGCGGCGTTGAGGGCGTCGAGCCGGTCGATGGCGAGCTTGTCGGTCACCTTCTGGGCGATCTTGTCGGGCAGAAGCCCGGTTGCCTTCTGCGCCGCGGCGACGAGCCGTCCGCCGTGCGCCTCCATCCCGACCGCGTCGATAGTGGCGTCCGGGCCGCGTCCGTCCACCATCTCGATCAACGCGCTGGCCACGCCGTCGACACCGTCGAGATCATCGAAGTTGAGCGGTTCGGCGCCATATCGTTCGGCGAGCGCGAGCCGTTCCGGCACTCGATCGACACCGATGACCCGCCCGGCACCGAGGTGGAAGGCGATCCGAACGGCGAATTGCCCGACCGGGCCCAGACCGAGCACGGCGACGGTGCCGCCGGGTGGCACGTCGGCGTAACGGACGGCCTGCCACGCGGTCGGCAAGATGTCGGACAGGAAAAGGAACTGCTCGTCCGGGGTGCCTTCCGGGACGACGATCGGTCCGAAGTGGGCCTGCGGCACCCGCAAGTACTCGGCTTGACCGCCGGGCACCGACCCGTACAGGGACGTGTAGCCGAACAGGCTCGCGCCCTTGCCCTCGCTGTGGACCTGGGTTGTCTCGCACTGCGCGAACAGCCCGTTGCCGCACATCCAGCAGTGGCCGCAGGAGATGTTGAACGGCACCACAACCCGGTCACCCACCGACAGATGGCTAGCCGCGTCCCTGCCGACCTCCTCGACCACGCCCATGGCTTCGTGGCCGAGCACGTCACCCGGTTTGAGATAGGGCCCGAGGACGCCGTACAGGTGCAGGTCGGAGCCGCAAATCGCGGTTGAGGTGACCTTGATGATCGCGTCTGTCGGTTCTTCGATGCGCGGGTCCGGCACGTCGGTGACCTGGACGTTCTGGTTACCTTGCCATGTCAACGCTTTGATGGTGACTCCTCAAGTCGCTGGGGGTTCAGGTGCAGGGACCTTGGGCAGCCTTTTTCACGATCCAGGCATACC
>JALZNB010000258.1 GCA_030857905.1 Actinomycetota bacterium | reverse complement strand
CTCGACGACACCGCGGTGCTCCGCCTCCATGGCGGTGCGGCGCGCGTCGAGTTCGGCGAGCTGCTTGTCGTAGCGCTGCCGCAGCGCGGTGGCCGCGGTCTCGGCGTCGGCCCGGATGTGACTGGCCTCGGTCTCGGCCCGGGTCCTGGTCTCGGTCGCCTCCTCCTGGGCGAGGCGCAACATGCGCTGGAGGCGTTCGCTCAAGCCCTCGAGCGTCGTCGGCGGCAGGGAAAGCCGCTGGACCTGGCCGCGCAGTTCGGCGACCTCGGTCCGGCCCGCCTCCAGTTGCTTGGCGAGATCGGCCGCCTGTGACACGGCCGCGTTGCGGTCGGCGTGCAACAACTGCAGTTCGGCGTCGACCCGCTCCAGGTGCTCCTCGACCTGCGCGCGACTGTAACCGCGCTTGGTGATGTCGAAGCCGGCACCGAGCGGCACAAGATCGCGTTCCTCACCCAAGCCCATAAGCCATCACGCTACCTGCCCGGGTCACGCCGCCGAACTCAACTCGGCAATCACACGCCGCGGAAACGATTGATCTTGTCGATGTGCCTCGCCCTGGTCTCCTCGTCGCGCACTCCGAGCCCTTCCTCGGGCGCCAGACACAGCACGCCGACCTTGCCCTGGTGCGCGTTGCGGTGCACGTCCAACGCGGCCTGCCCGGTCTCGGCCAAGGTGTAGGTCTTCGACAGCGTCGGGTGGATGAGGCCCTTCGCCACGAGCCGGTTCGCCTCCCACGACTCGCGGTAGTTCGCGAAGTGCGAGCCCACGATCCGCTTGAGGTTCATCCACAGGTAGCGGTTGTCGAACTCGTGCATGAAGCCAGATGTCGACGCGCAGGTGACGATCGTCCCGCCGCGCCGGGTGACGTAGACCGACGCGCCGAAGGTCTCGCGGCCGGGGTGCTCGAAGACGATGTCCGGGTCCTCGCCACCGGTCAGCTCCCGGATCTTGGCCCCGAAACGCTGCCATTCACGTTGGTCCTGGGTGTGTTCGTCCTTCCAGAACCGGTACCCCTCCGCGCTGCGGTCGATGATCAGCTCGGCCCCCATGCGACGGCAGAGTTCCGCCTTCTCCGGGCTCGACACCACACACACCGGGATGGCGCCGCCGTTGAGCGCGAACTGGGTGGCGTACGAGCCGAGGCCACCGGACGCGCCCCACACCAGCACCACGTCGCCCTGCTTCATGTCCGCGCCGTTGCGCGAGACGAGCTGGCGGTAGGCGGTGGAGTTGACCAGGCCGGGTGACGCGGCCTCTTCCCACGTCAGGTGGGCGGGCTTGGGCATGAGCTGGTTCGACTTGACCAGTGCCAGCTCGGCGAGGCCGCCGAAGTTGGTCTCGAAGCCCCAGATCCGCTGCTCGGTGTCGAGCATCGTGTCGTTGTGCCCGTCCGGGCTCTCCAGTTCGACGCTGAGGCAGTGCGCGACGACCTCGTCGCCGGGCTTCCAACTGTGCACGCCGGGGCCGGTGCGCAGCACGACGCCGGACAGGTCGGAGCCGACCACGTGGTACGGCAGATCGTGGCGCTTGGTCAGCGGGGAGACCTTGCCGTAGCGCTCCAGGAACTTGAAGGTGGAGACCGGCTCGAAGATCGAGGTCCACACGGTGTTGTAGTTGATCGCGCTGGCCATCACCGCGACCAGCGCCTCGCCGGGGCCGAGTTCCGGGGTCGCCACCTCGTCGAGGTGCAGGGACCGGCGCGGGTCCTTGTCCCGGGATTCGAGGCCGTCGAACATGTCCACCTCGTTGGCGTGCACCGTCATGCCCCGGTAGGACTCGGGGACCGCGATCTCGCCGAGCGTGGCCGATTCGCCTGCCGCAATGGCGTCAAGAATCTTCTGCACGTGTTCCTCCCGCGGTGCGCGTACCCAGGTGGGGGCAGGTTACTTATGGGTAGCGATTCAGTGCCAGCCATGTGAGCGATGGCACCTGTCGGGTAACTCGAAAGTGCGCTGACCTGGGCTCACGTTGATCATGGGCGGCACGGCACGGCCTGTGGCTCAATCAGCTGGTCGAATGGCGAATCGACACTGGTTTTCCGGCGATTCGGACCCGCGGCGAGTCGCCGCGGGTCCGTTGCGTAAATCACGGTTGGTGTTCTGGTCACGGCGTGAACTTCATCCGTGTCGTACGGTCGGCTCGGTGGAAGTTCACCGCGGATCGAGGGCGGTCATCGGGGCCCGCCTGCCGAGGCAAAGGACGACACGAGCGTGAGTACCGATATCGAGCGGACGTCGGACAAAGGATTCTTCGGCCACCCGCGTGGTCTGGCGAATCTCTTCGGCACCGAGATGTGGGAGCGTTTCTCCTTCTACGGAATGCAAGCGATCCTGCTCTATTACTTGTACTTCTCCGTCGCCGACGGCGGCCTCGGCATCAGCCAGGCCACCGCGGCTGGCATCGTCGGCGCGTACGGCGGATCGGTCTATCTGGCCACCATCGCGGGCTCATGGGTCGCCGACCGGCTCTTCGGCCCCGAGCGCACGCTGTTCTACAGCGGCATCGCCATCCTGCTCGGCCACATCGCGCTCGCGGTGCTGCCCGGTGTCACCGGGGTCGGGGTCGGTCTCGTGCTGGTCGCGCTCGGGTCCGGTGGTCTGAAGGCCACGGCGACCGCGCTGGTCGGCATGCTCTACGACGAGCGGGACGAGCGCCGCGACGCCGGGTTCTCGCTGTTCTACATGGGCGTCAACATCGGCGCGTTCTCCGGTCCGCTGCTGACCGGCCTGCTGCAGACACAGATCGGCTTCCACTGGGGCTTCGGCCTCGCCGCGGTCGGCATGGCCGCGGGCCTGGCCCAGTACACCCTCGGTCGCAAGAACCTGCCGGAAGCGGGCCGGATCGTGCCGAACCCGATCGCGGGGGCGGCGAAGGCGCGAGCGTTCGGCGTGATCGGTGTGGGCGTCCTGGCCATCGTCGTGCTCGTGCTGACCGGGTTGATCAACCCGGGCAACCTGGCCACAGTGGTGATCTGGACCGCGGCCACCGCGACCGTCGTCCTGTTCGCCATCCTGATCGGCAGCGGGCAGGTCGATCGGGTCGAGCGGGCCCGGGTGATCGCCTTCATCCCGATGTTCCTGGTCAGCTTCGGTTTCTGGTCGTTGTTCCAGCAGCAGTTCACCGTGCTGGCGATCTACGCGGAGCAGCGCATCGACCTGAACCTGTTCGGCTTCCAGATCCCGCCGTCGTGGTTCAACTCGGTCGAGCCGCTCGGCGTGATCATCATGGCGCCGCTGTTCGCGTTGCTGTGGGTGCGGCTGGGCTCGCGCCAGCCGTCGACGCCGGTGAAGTTCGCCCTCGGAGTCGGCGGGATGGGCATCGCGTTCCTGGTGATGGCGTTGCTGGGATTCACCCGCGGCGACGGGGTTATCGCGCCGCTGATGGTGGTGTTGGTGCTGTTGATATTCGTGATCGCCGAGATGTGCCTGTCACCGGTAGGGCTGTCACTGTCGACGAAGTTGGCGCCGAAGGCTTATGGGGCGCAGATGGTGGCCTTGTTCTATCTGTCCATCGCGCTGGGCAGTTCGGTCGCCGGGAAATTGGCGGAGTATTACACCAAGGAATCCGAGCCGATGTATTTCGGGTTGCTCGGTGGCGGCGCGATCGCGCTCGGCATCATCATGGCCGCGATGACACCCATGGTCCGGCGTCTGATGAATGGCGTTCGGTAGTTCTCTGATCGCCGCTGAAACCCTCCCGGAGCCTCGGCTCCGGGAGGGGCTACGGACTGGGGGCAGGCTCTACGAGTTCCACCAGCACCCCGCCCGCATCCTTCGGGTGCACGAAGTTGACTCGGCTGTTGTAGGTGCCTCGTCGTGGTGTGTCGTAGAGGACGCGCAGCCCCTGGGCGCGCAGCGCGGCCGCGGCGGCCTCCACATCCGTCACCCGGAAGGCGAGCTGCTGGAGTCCGGGACCGTTGCGGCCGATGAACTTGGCGATGGTCGAGTTCTCGTCCAGCGGGGCCAGCAGTTGCAGTGCGGCGCCGCTGTCGTCTCCCGGGGCCCGCAGCATCGCCTCGCGGACACCCTGGTCCTCGTTCGTCTCCTCGTGAACCGATTCCATGCCGAAGTGGTCGCGGTAGAACGCTATCGCCGCGTCCAGGTCGGGGACAGCGACGCCGACGTGGTCGATCGCTGTCACGAACCCGGTGAGCGCGAGAACATGGTTCATGGCTCGGACGATACTCCCGACCTACCCACGAGTAACAATTTCCTGTGCGGCTACTCACAGAGCTGGATGGCAAGGCGCCCCCACGCGGGTATCGTCCAGGGTTAACGCACGTTCGCTTTGGTTGGAGGCCGCCCGATGTCCGGTTCCGTCATCGTCGCTGGGGCTCGCACCCCGATCGGCCGCTTGCTCGGCTCGCTCAAGGATTTCACCGGCGCGATCTCCTCGGCGAACCGTCCCTCGGCGATGGCCTTGGCCGCCTTCTGGTGCGAGGCGGCGGAGAACGCGTCCTGCCGCTCGCGGGTGAGGTCGTAGCGGGCGTTGTGCTTCTCGGT
>JALZNB010000257.1 GCA_030857905.1 Actinomycetota bacterium | reverse complement strand
CCTCCCAGAACACTCCGAAGCCTTCATCCACTGGTCCATGATCACTATGATGACCCGACGCCTGGCCCGCCAGAAAACCCAGGCCAGCACCACCTAACCAGGATCAAAGACAGGCTCTTAGAACAACGCGCTGGCCAGGTCGCGGCGGGCCTTGGCCACCCTGGCGTCGTCGGCGGGGAACAGCTCGAACAGCGACACCAGGTGGGTGCGCGCCTTGTCCCGGTCCTCGGCCACGCTCCGGCGCACGGCGTTGATCAAGCGGGCGAACGCCTCGTCCACCTGACCGTTGGCCAGCTCCAGGTCCGAGGCCGACACCTGGGCGTCGACGTCGTCCGGGCTCGTGTCGGCGCGGACGATGACCGTCGGGTCGATGGCCTGGGTGCGGGCGAGGAACCGGACCTGGGCCAGCGCCGCCTTCGCCTGCTCGTTGCCCGGCTCCACGTCCAGGATGGACTTGTAGCCCGCCTCGGCCGCCACGAAGTCACCGCGGTCGAAGGCTTCCTCGGCGGCGACGAACCGCTCGTCCTCCGGCTCCGGTTCGGGCTCGGGGGCGTCGCCTTCCGCGGCGCGGATGCCGGGAAGACGGTCCCGCAGGGCGTCGAGGAGCGCGGCGATCCACTGCCGAAGCTGGGGCTCCGGCGGGACCTCGCCGAAAGCCTCCACCGGCTGCCCGCCCGCGATGGCGATGACCATCGGAACCGACTGCGCGCCGAAGAGCTGGGCGATGCGGGGGTTCGTGTCGATGTCGACCTTGGCCAGCCGCCAGGCGCCGTTGGCCTCGCCGACCAGGCGCTCCAGCAGCACCACCAGCTCCTTGGCCTGGGCCGACCACTCGGCGACCAGGGCGACGACCACCGGTACCTGCAGTGATCGCTCCACGACCTCGGCCTGGAACTCCGCTTCGGTGATGGTCACGACGAACTCGCCGCCGCCTGGCGCGGCTGCGGACGCTGACGACGACGCGGGCGCCTTGGCGGCGTCGGCCCGCGCCTTGAGCGCGGAAAGGTCGACGGCTCGGGAAAGGGCCGCCGACAGCGCGGCGTTCTTACGAGGATCTGGCCTGGTCACCCTCTCATCCTGGCATGACCCGCTTCCCGCCCCTGGCAGCACCTCTCACCTGGTGAGCCGCTGAAGAGTCTCCTCCGGGTGCAGGGCCATCGGGTTGCGGCTCATCGCCTCGTTCCGCTCGGTGATGCGCAGCGACAGCGGCGCCAGCAGTTCCATGAACCGCGCGGTGCCCTGATCACCGAGTTGGACCCACGGCGCGGCCGCGGCCTCGTCGGTGAGCGCTTCGACCGATTCCCTCAGTTCCCGGCCTTCGCCGGTCAGTTCGCCCCCGGCGTCAAGGACACCCCGCTCGGTCAGTCGCGTCCGAGCGGCGGTCCAGTCCGCCTCCGGCCAGTTGCGGGCCTGGCGCATGTACTCGCCGGACAGCCCGTTGTCGGCGGCGAAGGCGACCAGGGCCTCACACGGGTCGAGCCCGGCGGTGACAAGTGCCGCGTTGTGCCCGTCGCCCCGAGACTCGCGCAGGGTCGTCACGGACTGCCACAGCGCCAGATGCGGCTCGTCCGGCACGTCGAGAGCCGCGTTGGCCGCCGCCATCGCACGCCCGGCGGTGGATGCCCACCCGGCGGCGGCGCGGGCCAACTCGGCGGCCTCGGCCATCTCGGGACCGGCGATCGTGTCCGCCCCCAACATCCGACGAAGGGCGCCGTCCACGCCTGCCAGCCGAGCGCGCAGGAACTCCGCGGGCGAGGCCACCTCCCACGCGTCGGGCAGCGCCCGTTGCACCCGCGAGGGGTGGAAGTTGTAGAACAGGCTGGTCACCAGCCAGTCCGGGGCCGCGCCCAGCGGAGCGGCCCGCATCCCGAAGTAGCCCATCCAGCCACCCCGACACCCCAGCGCGTCGGACTCGGCCCGCGACTCCGGGGTGAAGTAGGTCACGACGTGGTAGGGCTCGAAGCACAACCAGAGTTCACGCGGGTCGACTGTCATGCCGAAATACTAGGACGTCCGAGCATTTTCCTCACTCGGACAGGTAATTCTCGATCCGCTCCACCTTCGCCGTGAGCTGACCGGTGTACCCCGGCCGGATGTCGGCCTTGAGCACGAGCGACACCCTCGGGTACTTCGCGAGCAACACGTCGGCGGCCTGTTTCACCACCGCCATCACCTCGTCCCACTCGCCCTCGACCGAGGTGAACATCGCCGTCGTTTCGTTGGGCAGCCCCGAATCCCGAACCACCCGAACAGCCTCGGCGACCGCCTCCCCGACGTTCTCCGACTCCCCACCCAACGGACTGATACTGAACGCGACAAGCACGGCCACTCCTTCGACTGCGAGATAGCACCCGAACATCTGACCAGCGCAGACTATCCGCGGCTGGCCGTCTGCCCCCACAGTCCGCCGAGAAGACAATCCTGAGCTACTTCCATGATCCGGAAACACTCCAGGCGCGCCGAATGGCGCGCCCGAAGCCTCCCTCACGCCAGCGCTCAGAAACCACTACAGCTCGCGATCGCGAACTGTCCTGACGCGGTGCCTGTCTTTGTCGCTTTGCCATCTATGGTGACCTTGCATGTCACCGTCCCGCCTTCGGCGCCAGTGCTGACGGTCAAACTGCCCCCCTTGCCGAATCCCGCGGCCTCGACACTCTTGGACCAAGGAAGACTGGATAGGGTTTCCGTACTGGTGGACATGCCGCTTTCGCCAAAAGTGGTGTACATGACGGTTGCGTTCACCGCGTCTCCGCCCACCTCATAAGCCACCGTGACCGGCCTTGATCCTTCCTCGACGACACTGTTGACCGTGCTCACACAGGCCGCGAACGCGCCCACACACAAGATCAGAATTCCCACCAACACCCACGGCCATTTCTTTCGTCGCTTCGGCGGAACGACGGGCGGTGGCGGATAAGAAGCCGGATACGGTTGCTGGGACATTGCCACTCCTGAAAGATGATCGGATCAGAACACCTTGATGTGTTCATCGCCACACCCGATTTATCGTTACCGTCGATACTCGACGACGTTTTCCGGTCACGATTGTGTTTCTCTGAAGACACCGGAGAGTGTCACGAAAGCTCGCATTTACGCCGAACTGCGAACATCTCTGGTCGTCGCACCAAGAAGGCGAACAGCGCCAGACCGCCGACCGGCACACACTGTTCGGGTGAGCGCAAACCCCTTGTGGCCGCCCCGACCACAGCGGCCGAGGACATCGAGGCGGCGACGTTGACGGTCCTTGCCCGCTTCGTCCTGACGCGCCCGCTCCGTCTGCTCGACATGCGAGCGGAGTTCGCCGCGTCGACCGATCACGGGTGACTGGTAACTTCATTCGCCATGAGGCCCCGCACGTTGTCGTTCGATCCGATCGCCCGTGCGGCGGAGCTCTGGGGTGATCGGATCGGTGACTCGTCGGCGATGGCCGCTGTCACCAGCGTGATGCGCGTCCAGCAGATTCTTCAGTCCGCTGTGGACAGTGCGTTGAAACCGCACGGGCTGACCTTCGCCCGTTACGAGGCATTGGTGCTGCTCACCTTCTCCCAACGCGGCAGCCTTCCCATGCGCGTCATGGGTGAGCGCCTGCAACTGCACCCGACGAGTGTCACCAACATCGTCGATCGCCTCGAAGCCGACGGTCTCGTCCGCCGCGCGGCGCATCCCACCGACCGCCGGACCACCCTGGCCGAGATCACCGAGGCAGGCCGCGAACGCCGCGCGGAGGCCACGACCGCCGTCACCGCCGTCGACTTCGGACTGCGCGGACTCACCGACCGGCAAACCGCGCAACTGACCGATTTGCTGGCCAAGGTCCGCAAGTCGGCGGGCGACTACCACGACTGAACCGAGTCGCCGCCCCAGAACTGCGACACTCGGGCGGCATTAGTGACCGGGATACGCCTGGGCCTTGGTGTTGCGGCGGAAGTCCGACCAGATCGGCGAGACGCAGTTGCCGCAGCCGGGCCCGAAGAAGTCGTCACGACCCTGTTCGTCGCCCATCAGGAAGAACCGGAACCACGCGGTCATCGGACCGCGGAAGCCACCGCCGTCGCCCATCGGAGTCAGGTGGGACGCGCCCGCCAGTTCGCCGTAGATCGCCACGATGTGGTCGGCGTCCTCGTACCGGGGGATCACCAACAGGTCGGGGTTGACCGTGGTGTCGTTCTCCCCGCCCAGGATGAACATCGGCCCCCGCAGGAGATCGATGGTGCCGAACGGGCCCGGCTCGATCGGAATGGTGACGTCGACCCTCGGGTCCTCACCGGCGTTGATGGCACCACCGCCGCCCTGCGAATGGCCGGTCGCTCCGACCATGCCTGTGTCGACCTTGCCGTGGAACACGCTGCCCGCAGCGCTGTTCTCGCGGGTCAGATAGTCGAGCCCACGGAGCATCGCATCACCCGAACCGGCCTGGGTGGTGTTGGCGGCGGCCACGATGAAACCGTGTGACGCCCAGTGCCACAGCAAGTCCGCGTAGAACGACGGCGTGGCGAAGGTTCCGTTGCCCCACAAGATGACCGGATGCTTGGCGCAGCCGAGACTTCCGAGCTGCGCGGGGCGAAAGATGGTGTGCCCGGTCAGGCTCACCTGCTTGGTGACGGCGAACGGACCAGGACCCGCCCAGTTTCCATTGACCGACGGGCATCCGGAACCGATGCCAGGTTCAACGACATCCGCCGCGGCGGACGATGAGAAAACCAGCGACGCGCAGGCCGCCAGTACGACGAGAGGGGTGCGCCATCGAATCCCGGACATGCGGTTCCTCCATGGGCGACGTGGTGACCACGCGGTTACTTAACGGTAACAACACCCATGGATGGCCGGAAGATTCGCGGAGCTGGACATTTTCCCAAATAACCCCGCTCCTCGTTGTGACTGCTCACCATGATTTCCGCACAGGAGCAGGAGTGCGGCCTGCCGAGCGTCACGTCGGCGAAACCCAGGACGCCACGACGTCGGTTGGCCCCCAAACGAGCTCGATTCCGTCGTAGTGGGACGCGAGACCGGACAGGGAGACGACGGCGAGGCTGGTTTCGCCGGGCAGGAACCCCGGGACCCTGGTCGCCCCGGCGCGCAAGGTCGCCATGTCATGGTTGTCGAACGGGGTGTTCAGCCATTTGATCGACCCGGCGAAGTGGAGTCGTCGCGCGGTCGGGGCGTGGTCCGCCCCGATGAGGTCGACCTCGGGATCGAACTGGCGGTTCCACCAGCCGCCGACGGCGGCGACGTCCGGCCAGGGAAGCGCGCCGGTCATCGCGGCGAGTTCGAGGGCTTCACGGATGAGGGGTTCGACGGCTCGACCGCGCCACGTCGTCCAGCGACGCTGGAGAAGCTGACGGCCCGCGTCCGGCCTGCCTCGACGAGCCTGGTCTTGAGCCGCTCGGCCGAAGGCGAGGTATAGCCGAAGATTGCTGTCGGCCACCCGGTAAAGAGCCGGTTTGCTGGGCTGCGTCGACAGGGGATGGTCGACAGCGAGCACCCGCTTCTCCTCGGTCAGTCGCTGGAGCAGCGGCGACAAAGACCCGGAGGCGATTCTGCCCTGACGACTGCCCGCCGTGGCCGCGATGTTGGCATGCGTTCGATCGCCGCTACCGACCGCCTCGATCACCCGCCTGGCCTGGTCAGGACTGGCGAACTCGGCCATCAGCGCGGACTCGGGAACGCTGAACACAGGGGCAGCGGGGTCAGCGCACTCACTCCCGAGGAACTCCAACGGTGGCGTGGCGTGCGGCCAGCTACGAAGGATTCCGGGCAGTCCACCAGTGATCAGGTGGGCATCGATGGCGTCAGCGGCGCCCAAGCCGAGTGCGAGACCGGTTTCCGCCGGGTTGAGCGGACCCAACACCATATTGTCGGCACGGCCGAAGAACGGGCGGTCGTAGGCGGTGAGGCGCTCCATCATGTGAATGTCGCTGCCAAGCAACAACAACAGGACTGGACGCGTGGCGAGCAACCTGTCCCAGGCGGTCTGCAGAGCGCCGTCGAACAGATCATCCTGCTCAGCCAACCAGGGGACCTCATCGATGACGAGAATCGCTGGACTGGCAGGAAGAACTGAAGCCAGTACGCGAAAGGCATCCGGCCATCCGCTCGCGCCACCGGATACCAGTTCCCGATCCGCGACCAGGGAAGATTCCCGCAGCTCCCCAAGCAAAGCCGCCACAGATTCCACCGGCGAGGCACCCTTGGTCGCGGTGAAGAACACGTAGGGAACGGCTGCTCGATCGCAGAATTCCTGGATCAGCCGCGACTTCCCCACCTGGCGACGACCGCGTAGAGCCACTGCGGTGCCGACCCCCGAGTCAGCGACTCGATCCAAGCGTTTATGCAACAGAGCAAGCTCATGCGCTCGTCCGACGAAACCGGTCACGGTCGCCGTCCTTTAGGTAGATGGAAGCTACGTAGTTCCAATCTACCTTGTTCGACCGATGTGTCAGACTTGGCGACTGACCGGGTCGAGCTTGCCGGTGCGCAGCGCCCAGCGCTCGAATACGAGGGCCGCCAGCGGCGGCAAACTTGCCACGAGCGCCCAGATGACCACCCGGTGGTCCCAGCTGCGGCCTGCCGAGCGTCACGTCGGCGACACCCAAGACGCCACGACGTCGGTCGGCCCCCAAACGACCTCGATTCCGTCGTAGTGAGACGCGAGACCGGACAGGGAGACGACGGCGAGACCGGATTCGCCGGGCAGAAATCCCAGGACCCCGGCCGCACCGGCGCGCAAGGTACTGCGCTCACACCGTCCCAACGCCAGGCCCACCTAGGACACCCTGGCCTACTTCACCATCACCCGTTTGCCGAGGTCAGAAGCTGCGTATCCTGGTGACAGCTTTCGGTTCCACCCGATAGCAGGAGGTGGACAGACTCCATGACCAGCGACCAAAGCCTTGGCTCGCGCATCAAGCGCGCCCGCAAGCGTCGCCAACTCACCCAGGAGAAGCTGGCGGAGAAGGCCGAAGTCAGCGTTGACCTGGTGCGCAAGTTGGAGCAGGAAATCCGGCACACAGCCAGCATGAGTTCGTTGACCCGCATCGCCTGTGCCTTGGACGTCGATGTGCCGCAGCTCCTCGGGCAGGCCGGCATCATTGAACCGATGGTGGACGAAGAGGCTGTCGGCATCCTGGCCATCCGTGACGAGCTGACCTCGCTGTCGTACTTCCCTGGGTTGGCCGACGAAGAGGTCTTCAACGACGAGCCGCCCACCGTGGCCGGCCTGCGCCTGGCCCTGGCTCATGCCGAGTCCATCCGGCAGCACGGTTCGTTCGCATCGCTCGGGGTCATGCTGCCTGGCCTCATGATCGAGGCACGAGCAGCGGTGCGTGAACTCACCGGCGACGACCAGGCAGCCGCCTACGGCCTGTTGTCCGAGGTCATCCAGATCGCCTCAACCATGCTGACGGCACTCGGTAAGCCGGACATCGGGTACATCGGTCTCATCCGTGCGCAGGAAGCCGCGGAGCGATCCGGTAACGAGCTGCTGCAAGCGATGAACGTCTCCGCCTTGTCGTGGGTGTTCTTCAAACAAGGGCGACTGGCGGACGCCGAAACGGCGGCACTACGCAAGGCCGAACAGCTCGGCCCGGACTTCCTCCGTGGCTCTGCGGAACGCCTGGCAGTCTGGGGCATCCTGATGCTCCGTGCAGGTAGTGCCGCCGTACGCAACAAGAAGGTGGAACGCTCCGAGGAGCACATAAGCTTGGCCCGTGCCGCTGCGGCGCGGGTGGGGACGGACCACAACATCTACGCCACGCCGTTCGGCCCGACCAACGCCGGCATCGCCGCCGTGAATGCGGCGGTGGAGAGCGAACGCTTCGAGTACGCGCTGGAGCTGACGAAGTCCGTGCCCGTAAACGGTTGGGTGTCGCCAACATTCCGAGCGCGTCACCTCCTCGACGTGGCGATCGCGCACAGCGAGCTTGACCAGGACGAGGCTGCTACCTCACAACTCCTTGCGGCTGAACGCATTGCGCCGGAGTGGATGCGCTATCACACCCTCAGTCGGCAGACGGTGCACGAGCTTGCCGAGCGAGCACGCCGCAAGCAAACGCCGCTCCTGCGGCTAGCCGACCGGCTGCACATCGAGCTATAACAACGCCCCACAAGGACATGCAGTACGAGCTGAACGCTCACCGTTGATGGACTAGGACGCTCTGTCCTAGTCCATTTGTTCGTTTGGGTTCACTCTGAATCTCCGTCACTTCTGAGGAGCTTGGAAGGCCGCCATATTTGTGTGCAGGCACCCGGCTTCAGAGAGACCAGCAGCGGCGATGCCTCGACCCGCTGCGCGGAGTCCTGACGCTGGGTGCCACCCACGACAGCGACCTCTGGGAGCACTTCAGTGATGCCCGCATCAGCAGCGACGAACGAGCCTTCAAGCAGCAGCACACGAACGGCCTACGGCTACATCCGTATGGAGAACCCGGACGAAATCGAGATTGCTTTGCAGCACAAGGAGATCGGGACGTTCTGTGCTGCGCAGGGGCCAACTCTGGGCGCGGTGTTCGTGGATCGGGGCGTGCAGGGAGACGTGACCATCCGACTTGGATTCACGGCCCTGGTCGACGTCCTGTGCTTTCCGGACTCCTCCGCCGTGGTGGTGCCGACACTTACGCACCTGTCCGAGCGGTCGGGTGTCCGGCGGGTGCTCACCTCCCGTATCCAGGGCACCGCCTCGCGACTGCCGGCCGTGTACGGGGAGGAGGAGCGATGAGCCAGATCATCGCGCCGTACATCACCAGTTGGAATGCAGAGCAGGAGATTCCCTCCCGTGTAGTGGAGCATCCTGGTTGCGGAGTTGGCTACGCGAACGAGCTGCTGGGCGACCGGGATGCGCATGGCGTGCTCTGGCTGCGGCCCGGCGTACGTCACGGTGTCGGCAAGCCGGAGTTCGGCAAGGTGCACCCGCTCAGGCAACGGCGGACGATGCGGAAGCTGCTGTGTCAGGTATGTGCCGGACCTGCCGACCGGAACGATGACGGCGTCCTGTGGCTACTGCGTGACTACCGGAATGACTGGCCCAACTGGCCAGATGGCATGGGTTGTACCGAACCACCCGTCTGCGTGCCGTGCGTTGCTGTATCCCTGCGGTTGTGCCCGGCTCTCAGGCGAGGAGCTGCGGCTGTCCGTGTCCGTCAGTTCGAGGTCGCAGGAGTCCGCGGAACGCTCTACCGGAGAGGCACGTTCGCCCCTGTCGCGGTCGGTAACGTGAACGTGGCTTACGACGATCCGGACATCCGTTGGGTAGTCGCGTCGGCGCTCATTCGTGAACTCCGTAGCTGCTCGTTGGTGTCGGTGTCGGAACTCGCCGAGCAGCACGACGCAGCCCTACAGCAGTGACGGCGGTGATGGCCCGCCACCACGGTCACCAGGCCGAAGGTTTCCGATGGAACCTCATCATTGACGAGGCTCACGGAACGGCTGCTTGATCGCAAAATTCCTGGATCAGCCGCGATTTCCCCACCTGGCGACGACCGCGCAGAGCCACCGCGGTGCCGACCCCCGAGTCAGCGACTCGGTCGAGGAGTTTACGCAACAGCGCAAGCTCACGCGCTCGTCCGACGAATCCAGCCACGACCGTCCTCAAGGTAGATGGGAACTATGTAGATGGGATCTACATAGTTCCCATCTACCTTGTCGCGACCGGTACGTCAGGCTTGGCGCCTGACCGGGTCGAGCTTGCCGGTGCGCAGCGCCCAGCGCTCGAATACGAGGGTCGCCAGTGGCGGCAAACTCGCCACGAGCGCCCAGATGACCACCCAGGGGTCCCAGCGCAGTTGGCGGGCCGTGATCACCGTGACGATCAGGTAGATCACGAAGACCGCGCCGTGGACGGGGCCGAAGATCTTGACCCCCAGCTCCCCGCTCTCGGTGACGTACTTGAAGAACATCCCGACGAGCAGGCCGATCCACGAGATGGCTTCGGCGAAGGCGACGGCGCGGAACCTGGCGGCTGGGGTGTCGAACATGGTTTCAGTGTGGAGCGTGAGCGCGCTCACCCGGCCCCCGGGTCAACGGTCCTCCACCGCCCACGGCCGATTGGATGGGAAAGCGTGCACAGTGACCGATGAAGAACCCAAGGACTACGGCAAGTGACGGTCGTGTCCGACGCTGCCGCAGGCCAAGGACGAGCCGCCGCTGAAGCGTCAGCTGTCTTCCCACGAGAACACGCGTGAGGCGATGAAGGACACGACGAGGGTGAAGCCGAGCAGCACCGCGCACGGCACCAGCAACGCTTCGACGCCCTTGCCTCGGACCAGGAAGTCCATCATGCCGTCGTTCATGTGCCGCAACGGGAAGATCTTCGACACGGTCTGCAACCACGATGGCGCGAGGTCGATCGGGAAGAACGTGCCGGACAGGAACGCCATCGGCAGCACCACGATGTTGGCCGCGCCGGACGCGGCTTCCTCTGTCTTGCAGAACGCGCCGACCAGGATGCCGATCGCGAAGAAGGCGAGGATACCCATCAGGAAGACCGGGATCGACAACCACCAGGTTCCCGACAGCTTGAGGCCGAACACGGGCAGCATCGCGACCCCGACGAACAGCACGGCCTGGGTGATGGCCACCCCGATGGTCACCACGATCCGAGAGCTCAGGATGGAGATCGGGCTGACCGGCGCGAGCCGCAGTCTGCGCAGCACCTGCTTGCGCCGCCAGCTCACCAGGGTGAGCGAGGCGCCGAAGACGGCGGTGATGGCGATGCCCCAGCTCAGGATGCCCGGCGTCAGGTACTGGATGGATTTGAGGGAGGCGTCCTCGATCTGTTCGGCCGTGAAGTCGAACACCGGTGGCTGCCCGCTGGCCCGCTGGTTGACCTCCTGGGTGACCCCGGAGACCAGTCCCCGCACGGTGCCAGCCTGCGCCTGGTCGCTGGCGGCGAAGCGCAGGTTGACGGTCTTGCCGGTCAGCTCGACCAGGCCGGGCAGGTCGCCGTCGCGGACCTTCTGCAAACCCGCCTCGATGGAGTCGAACCTCTCGATCTCCACCGCGCCGGTCTGGGTGAGGGCGGCGAGCACTGGTCCGTCGCCGACGGCACCGAGTTTGATCTTCTCGGCGCCCGCGTCCCGGAACAGCAGGCCGAAGATCACCAGGAACATCAGCGGAAAGACGAAGGTGAAGAACAGGGTCGCCTTGTCCCGGACGAAACCCTTGACCATCGCGATGGACAGGCTCTTGAAGGCGCCGTTCATGCGCGGTACTCCCGGCCGGTGAGGTTGAGGAAGACGTCTTCCAAGGTCGCCGTGCGCACCTGGAGACCGTCGAGCGCGCCGCGTTCGGCGAGCGCGGACAGCAGCGGCGCGGGCGCCCTGGTGGAGATGGTGAGCGACTGGTCGTCCTCGGTGACCTCGTCCGCACCGGGCAGGACCGATGCGTCGGCGAGGTCGAGCGTGCCGCGTTCCAGCCGCACGTGCGCGGGCGCGTCGAGGTCGCGTACCAGCGCGGCCGGGGTGTCCATGGCGAGGATCTTGCCGTGGTCCATGATCGCCACCCGGTCGCAGAGGATCTCGGCCTCGTCCAGGTAGTGCGTGGTGTAGACGATGGTCTTGCCACGCTCCCGGATGGCGCGCAGGACGTCCCAGAGGTTGCGGCGAGCCTGCGGGTCGAGCGCGGCGGTCGGTTCGTCGAGGAACACCACGTCCGGATCGTGCACGAGCGCGCAGGCGATGGACAGCCGCTGGCGCTGGCCGCCGGAGAGCTTGTCCTCGCGGGTGTGCGCCTTGTCGGTGAGCCCGACCAGGTCGAGCATCTCACCCGCCGTCGTCGCGTCCACCCCGTAGAGCGAGGCGAAGGTCTCCAACTGCTCGATCGCGGTCAGTTTGTCGAAGAACGCCGACGCCTGGAGTTGCACACCGATGCGCGGCAGCAGGGACACGTTGCGGGGAAAGGGATTCTGGTCGAGCAGCCGCACCGAGCCGCCGTCCGGCTCGCGCAGTCCCTCGACGATCTCCAGGATGGTGGTCTTGCCCGCGCCGTTCGGCCCGAGAATGCCGAAGAACTCCCCCTCCGAGACGGAGAAGGAGACTCCGTCCACGGCCTTGAGGTCCCCGTAGGACTTGCGGATGTCCTCGACCACGATGGCGTTCATCGACCGGACACCACCGGAGAATCGGTCGACCGGGGAGGGCACGGAAGGTGGTGTGGACAGCGATGCCAGGTCACGGTGCGATGCTACTCACGATCGCCACATCACGGATCGAATCCGCGCTACCGGGTGGTGTCGTCGATGAGGGCGTCGGCGGCGGCATACGGGTCCAGTTCGCCGACCGACACCTGGCGAGCGAGGTCGTCCAGCGCGCCCGCGCCGCTCGGATCGCCGAGTCGGGAGCGCAGCGCGGCGACCGCGATCGCCTCGATCTCGGTGCGGGCACGCAGGAATCGGCGTTGGTCGCCGACGCCGTGTTCGGTGGCCCAGGCCCGGTGGTCGGCCAGCGCGGCGAGCACCTCGTCGGTTCCCTCGCCCCGGGAGGCGACGGTCTTCACGACCGGCATGCGCCAGTGGGCGCCGCGGATCTCCCTGCGCCCCAACGAGATCATGTGTTTGAGTTCGCGCACGGTCGTGTCGGCGCCATCGCGATCGGCCTTGTTGACCACGAACACGTCCGCGACCTCCAGGATGCCCGCCTTGGCCGCCTGGATGCCGTCGCCCATACCGGGGGCGAGCAACACGACGGTGGTGTCGGCGAGCGCGACGACGTCCACTTCGGACTGTCCAACCCCGACAGTCTCGATCAGGACGATGTCGTACCCGGCGGCGTCGAGCACACGCAGCGCCTGCGGAGTGGCCCACGCGAGGCCGCCGAGGTGACCCCTGGTGGCCATGGAGCGGATGAAGACGTCCGGGTCGGTGGCGTGTTCGCCCATCCGAATCCGGTCGCCGAGCAGGGCACCGCCGGAGAACGGCGAGGACGGGTCGATGGCGAGCACGCCGACCCGATTGCCCTGCGCCCGATAGGCGGCGACCAGCGCGGATGTGGTGGTCGACTTCCCGACGCCGGGCGGGCCGGTGAGACCGATGACGCGGGCCCGGCCGGTCTTCGGGGCGAGCGCGGCCGCGACCTCGCGCAGCCGGGGGCTGGCGTCCTCGACAAGTGAGATGAGCCTGGCGACCGCGCGCGGCTCACGAGCCAGCGCGCGGTCGATCAGGTCATCGACATTGTTCTGGCGGGCCAATCTCAGCCCTTGGGCACGCTGAGGATGAGCGCGTCGCCCTGCCCGCCGCCACCGCACAGCGCGGCAGCGCCGACACCGCCGCCGCGCCGCTTGAGCTCGTAGGCGAGATGCAGGACCAGGCGGGCGCCGGACGCGCCGATCGGGTGACCCAGCGCAATGGCGCCGCCGTTGACGTTGACGATGTCGTCGCTGACGCCGAGCTTCTCCGACGCGACAAGGCCGACCGCGGCGAATGCCTCGTTGATCTCGACCAGGTCGAGGTCATCGGTGGTCAGGCCCTGCTTGGCCAGTGCCCTGGCGATCGCGTTGGACGGCTGCTCGTGCAGGCTCGCGTCCGGGCCCGCGACGACGCCGTGCGCGCCGATCTCGGCGATCCAGGTCAGGCCCAGTTCCTCGGCCTTGGCCTTGCTCATCACCACGACCGCGGCGGCGCCATCGGAGATCTGCGACGCCGAGCCCGCGGTGATGGTGCCGTCGGTGGCGAACGAGGGACGCAGCTTCGCGAGGGCTTCGACGGTCGTGTCGCCGCGCACGCCCTCGTCGGTGTCGAAGACGACCGGATCGCCCTTGCGCTGCGGAATCGTCACCGGCGCGATCTCCTCGGCGAACCGTCCCTCGGCGATGGCCTTGGCCGCCTTCTGGTGCGAGGCGGCGGAGAACGCGTCCTGCCGCTCGCGGGTGAGGTCGTAGCGGGCGTTGTGCTTCTCGGT
>JALZNB010000253.1 GCA_030857905.1 Actinomycetota bacterium | reverse complement strand
GGACGAGGCCAAGGCCAAGGCGGACGAACTCGCGGGCCAACTCGAGATCGCCCACCGCGAGATCACCGCCCTCGCCGAGCGCCTCGACACCATCGGGGCCGCGGCGAACTCGACGCCATCCGAGCGCGCGGCGCGAGCCCTGCACCTGGCGAAGATCCAGGCCGGGGAGATCACCTCCCGCGCCCAGTCCGCCGCCGACACGGCGTGGGCCGCCGCCGAGGACGCATCGACGGCCCTGCGGGAGCGCTACAGCCGACTCCTCGCCGACCTCGACCGCCAGCACACCGAGATCCACGCCGAACACCAGTCGATCATGGACGTGGCCCGCGCCAAGGTCGCCACCATGACCACCGACGCCGACCGGCGCCGCGAGGAACTCGACGTGGCGGCCGAACATGAGCGCGAGCAGGTGGAAGCCCAGTTCGTCCGGGAAATCGAGACCAAACGCGCCGAGCTGGACCAGGAGATCGAGACCGCGCGGACCACGTCCGAGGCCGAGGCCGCGCACCGGGTCAGCGTGGCCACCGACGAAGCCGCCGACCGCATCGCCACGGCGACCGCCCACGTCGAGCGCCTCACCGCCCTGCGCGATCAGGTGGCCGACCGTCTCCGCCACACCAGCGACCTGCTGGCGCAGAGTTCGACACTGTTGGCACCGCTCGATTCGGAGTCCGAGATGGCGCAGGACGACACCGAACCTCACTCCACCTCGGAGCCGGAGTCCAGCTCTGAAGACGACTCCGTCCTGGAGTACTCCCCGACGAAATAGCGCCGTGAATCGTCGGTGGTGTCCGATCACCCTGCGGTCTGCTGGGTGATCGGAACATTAAAGCGCCACCAGTACTCGGCAGGACCGGGCGATCTCAACGGCGAGAGGACCGCTTGACGAACGCGGCCAAGTCTTTGGCCTGCTTCACCCGTGACGGTTCGTGCACGTACATCATGTGCCCGGCCGGGTAGTAGACCACCTCGATGTTCTCCCGCAATTCTTGGGGAATGGCCAGGTTCGCCAACGTGTGTTCGGTGGCGAAATACGGGGTGGCTCCGTCTGTGTATCCAGAAGCCACATGCACTCGCAGATGAGGATTGGCCCGCATTGCGGCGGCGAGTTTGTCCGCGACGGTCACATGTGCGTTCTCGAATTCTTTGTACGACCACGAACCGTTCACCGCGAAGCTCAACACCTCGTACGGCAAGTTGTTGGTGTAGTTGAGTTCCGCGTGCAGGTAATGGTTCATCACGGCCGTGTACGGCCCCATGATCGCCGCCATCGCGGGGTCCGTGGACATCCTCTCCCGACCGTAGTCCGCGTCCCATCCGGTGAATCGACCGTCGAGGCGCCCCACGGTGAGCCTGCGGTCCCGCAACACCTCGGTGAAGAAGCGCATGTGCTCGACCCGCAGGTTCACCCGGTCCACATAATCTTCGGACAACCCGGTCAGCGAGGCGAGTTTGGTCACCGTCGCCGCACGGTCCTCAGTGGACAGGCGGTTTCCCTGCGCGAGCGCCCACGGATAGTCGCGTGCGGCGAATTCCTCGGCCTCGGCGAGCACGTCGGCGAGTGACCTGTCGGCGTGCAGGCCGTGGTGGTGCGCGATCGCGGCGTAGGTGGGGAGGAAAAGGGTGTAGGGCAGGTCGTTGCCCTCGCTGAAGTCGAGGGTGCCGAAATCCAGTACCGATGAGATGAGAATCAAACCGTTGAGATACATGCCATAGCGGTTCTGCAAATGCTGGGCGAGCCCACCCGCGCGCGTGGTGCCGTACGACTCGCCCGCCAGGAACTTCGGGGAAAGCCAACGTCCGTTGCGGCTCGTCCACAGGCGGATCACCTCGCCGACGGATTCCAGGTCGGCCTGGAAACCGTGGTGGTCGGCGGGCTTCTCGCCCCTGACCGCACGGGAGTAACCGGTGGACACCGGATCGATGAACACCAGGTCGGCGTGGGCCAGCAGGGTTTCCGCGTTGTCGACCACGCCGTAGGGCGGCGCGGCGAGGTCGCCCGCGTCGCCGGAGACCACGCGGCGGGGACCGAGTACGCCCAGGTGCAGCCAGACGCTGGAGGAGCCGGGGCCGCCGTTGAACGCGAAGACGACCGGTCGGGTCGTCGGGTCGACGTCGTCGAGGGTGTACGCGGTGACGAAGACCTCGGCGCTGGGCAGGTGCCCGTCGAACGTGCCGTCGGTCATGACCTCTTTGCGCAGCACCAGACGGCCCGTGGTGGCGGTGTAGGCCAGTGTCCGCTTGCGCGCGGTCACCGTGTGCGATGTGGTGACCAGGTCGTCGATGGGCTCGGGCGCGGCCGGGGTCTCGGCGTCCTGCTCGTCCGTTGATGCCATGAATCGACTTTACGTGGTGTGATCGTGGCCATCACACCCCTGGGAGCCGCGATGACCACTCTGGCCGACCTCGACGGCGAGGTCACCACCTGCCGCGCCTGCCCACGGCTGGTGGCCTGGCGCGAGGAGGTCGCCGTGGTGAAGCGGGCCGCGTTCCGGGATCAGGAGTACTGGGGCAGACCGGTTCCCGGCTTCGGTCCGCCGGACGCGGCCATCGGCGTCGTGGGTCTGGCCCCGGCGGCCCACGGCGCGAACCGCACCGGACGCATGTTCACCGGCGACCGTTCCGGCGACGTCCTCTACGCCGCGATGCACGCGGTCGGCCTGGCCTCCCAGCCCACGGCCACCCACCTGGGCGATGGCTTGGAGCTGTACGGCACGCGGATCACCGCGCCGGTCAAGTGCGCTCCACCCGCCAACAAGCCGACGCCGACCGAACGCGACAACTGCCGTCCCTGGCTGGAACGTGAACTCGCGCTGCTCCGCCCGACCTTGCGCAGCATGGTCGTCCTGGGCGCCTTCGGGTGGCAAGCGGTCCTTCCGGTCATCGCGACGGTCTGGCACGTCCCGACCCCACGGCCCCGCTTCGGCCACGGCGTGCACCACGAGCTCACCGCCCGAGACGGCGGCGCCTCGCTTCACCTGCTCGGCTGCTATCACGTCAGCCAGCAGAACACCTTCACCGGTCGCCTCACGCCCGCCATGGTGGAAAACGTGTTGCACCAAGCGAAAGCGCACGCGGGGCTGTGAGCGTCCCCCGCTGCTCCCCAACCGCCGGTGAACGGCATGGTGGCTGACATGAGGGCCCACCTGCCGTTATGGCTCGTCACTGCAGCCCTGCTGCTGGTGGCCGTGGTCACGGTACGTGGGCAGTCGGCGATCCCGCGAGGGCCTGGGAGCCCTCCGGTGCCCGAATCGACGCCCACCGGGCACATGTCGACAACCCATACCATTGACATCCATCAGTTTCGAAGACATCTGGAGGACGATAGGGGGATTATGACATCCAAATCCAGCGTCCCAAGACGATTAACGAGGAAGGAAGCAAGGGACCTCTGCTATCACTCGCCTAAGCAAACCAGGGGCGGTCTCAACCGGTGGCTGCGACACCGTGTGTGAGCAGGAGTTCGTCTAGTTTTTCGGCTGGTGTTTTCCAGTCGAGGGTCTGGCGGGGCCGGCCGTTGAGGCGGGCGGCGACAGCGTCCAGTTC
>JALZNB010000227.1 GCA_030857905.1 Actinomycetota bacterium | reverse complement strand
ACCCTGGCCACCCGGACCGCCCTGGCCGCCGCCGAACTGCCGTGTACGTCCCGGCATCAGGCGTTCCTTCCCTTGTCGCTCATCATCAGAACTCCAGCCCCGCGTCGCGGGCCGAGTCGGCCAGCGCCGCGATGCGGCCGGTGTACTTGTTGCCGCCGCGGTCGAAGACGACCTTGGCGATGCCTGCGTCCTTGGCGCGGGCGGCGATCAACTCGCCGACCTTCGCCGCACGGGCCTTCTTGTCGCCGTCGACGACGCGGACATCCGCCTCCAGGGTGGATGCCGCGACCAGCGTGTGCCCGGCCAGGTCGTCGATGATCTGCACGGTCATGTGCCGCGCGGACCGGTGGACGACCAGGCGGGGACGCTCCGACGTGCCGCTGATCTTCTTGCGGAGTCGGAAGTGCCGACGGGTCTTGGCGACACGCCTGCGGGTGGAGATGTCCTTGCCCACCGGCGTGCGCTTGGTAGCCGTAGCTGTTTCGCTCATGTCACTTACCCGTCTTTCCGACCTTGCGGCGGATCTTCTCGCCCGCGTACCGCACGCCCTTGCCCTTGTACGGGTCAGGCTTACGCAGCTTGCGGATGTTGGCCGCGATCTCGCCGACCCGCTGCTTGTCGATACCCGAGACGGAGAACTTGGTGGCACTCTCGACCGCGAAGGTGATGCCTTCGGGGGCGGAAACCTTCACCGGGTGGCTGAAGCCCAGTGCGAACTCCAGGTCCGAGCCCTTGGCCAGGACCCGGTAACCGACGCCGTGGATCTCGAGCTTCTTCTCGTAGCCCGCGGTGACCCCGACGACCAGGTTGTTCACCAGCGACCGGGTCAGACCGTGCAGCGCACGGTTCTGGCGCTCGTCGTTGGGGCGAGTGACCGCGAGCGTGCCGTCTTCGGCGCGCTCGACGGTGATGGGCTCGGAGACGACGAGCGAGAGGGTGCCCTTGGGGCCCTTCACGCTGACGTTCTGGCCATCAATGGTGATGTCGACCCCGGTCGGGACGGGGATCGGAAGACGTCCGATGCGAGACATGTCTGCTTCCCCTTCCCTTACCAGACGTAGGCGAGGACTTCCCCGCCCACACCTTGCTTGCCTGCTTGACGCTCGGTCAGCAGGCCACCGGACGTGGAAATGATCGCCACACCGAGGCCACCGAGGACCTTGGGCAGGGCGGTCGACTTGGCGTACACCCGAAGACCGGGCTTGGAAACCCGGCGCAGACCGGCGATGCTGCGCTCGCGGTTCGGGCCGTACTTCAGCTCGACGACAAGGTTCTTGCCCTTCTCGCTGTCTTCATCGCGGTAGCCCGCGATGTAGCCCTCGCGCTTGAGGATCTCGGCGATGTTCGCCTTGATCTTCGAGTGCGGCAGAACGACCTCGTCGTGGTACGCCGAGTTGGCGTTGCGCAGACGAGTCAAGAAGTCCGCTACCGGGTCGGTCATCGTCATGGTGACCTGTCAACCTTTCTCGCCGTGGTTCCCTCGCGGGCCTGTGGCGAACTGGGGAATAGAGCGGGCGGGAGGGCAGTCCCTACCAGCTGGACTTGCTCACGCCCGGGAGCTCGCCGCGGTGGGCCATCTCCCGCAGGCAAATCCGGCACAGGCCGAACTTGCGGAAGACCGAGTGCGGGCGACCGCATCGCTGGCAGCGGGTGTAGCCCCGCACGGCGAACTTCGGCTTCTTGGCGGCCTTGTTGACCAGCGCCTTCTTGGCCATCTGTCAGTTCTCCTTGTTTCGATCCTCAGCCATGGACACCGGTCACTGCTCCTTGAAGGGGAAGCCGAGGTGCTTGAGCAGCGCCCGACCCTCTTCGTCGTTGATGGCGGTGGTGACGACCGTGATGTCCATGCCACGCTGACGATCGATCGAGTCCGGGTCGATCTCGTGGAACATCGACTGCTCGTTCAAGCCGAAGGTGTAGTTGCCGTTGCCGTCGAACTGCTTGCCCGAGAGGCCGCGGAAGTCGCGGATACGGGGCAGCGCGATGGTCAGCAGCCGGTCGAGGAACTCCCACATCCGGTCGCCGCGCAGCGTGACGCGCGCACCGATCGGCATACCCTCGCGCAGCTTGAACTGGGCGATGGACTTGCGGGCCTTGCGGACCTCTGGCTTCTGGCCGGTGATCGTCATGAGGTCGCGGATGGCGCCCTCGATCAGCTTGCCGTCGCGGGCGGCGTCACCGACACCCATGTTGACGACAACCTTGACCACACCGGGGATCTGCATGACGTTCGCGTACGAGTACTCGTCGCGCAGCGCCACGGTGATCTCTTCGCGGTAGCGGGTCTTCAGCCGGGGAATGATCTTCTCGGTGGTGGTCATGATCAGATCTCCTTCCCGTTGCCGTTGCGGCCACGCGCGACGCGGATCTTGGTGTTGTCCTCGGTGAAGGCGTAACCGACCCGCACTGCCTTGCCGTCGGAGACCAGCATCACGTTGCTCACGTGGATGGGCGCTTCCTGGGTGACGATGCCACCGGACTGCGCGCCGCGCTGGGTCTGCGAGATGCGAGTGTGCTTCTTGATGCGGTTCACACCTTCGACAAGGACTCGGTCACGGTCGGGGTAGGCCTGGATGACCTTGCCCTTCGCGCCCTTGTCCTTGCCTGCGATGACAACGACGGTATCGCCCTTTTTGATCTTCATGAGTCAGAGCACCTCCGGTGCCAGCGAGATGATCTTCATGAACTTCTTGTCGCGCAGCTCGCGCCCGACCGGGCCGAAGATGCGGGTGCCACGCGGCTCGCCCTCGTTCTTGATGAGGACGGCGGCGTTCTCGTCGAATCGGATGTAGGAACCGTCCGGACGGCGACGCTCCTTGACGGTGCGGACGATGACGGCTTTGACGACGTCACCCTTCTTCACACCGGCACCGGGGATCGCATCCTTGACCGTGGCGACGATGATGTCGCCGATTCCCGCGTAGCGACGGCCCGAACCGCCGAGAACACGGATGCAAAGGATTTCCTTCGCACCGGTGTTGTCGGCGACACGCAGCCGCGACTCCTGCTGGATCACGTCAACTCCTGACCATTCTTGGCCTGCCAGATTTCCGACCTGACAAGCTCGGCCTTACTGGACTGCCTGGAAACTCGGGGTGTTACTTGGCCTTTTCGAGGATCTTCACGAGCCGCCAGCGCTTGGTGGCGCTGAGCGGGCGGGTCTCCATCAGCAGGACGCGGTCGCCCACGCCTGCGGTGTTCTCCTCGTCGTGCACCTTCACCTTGGTGGTGGAGCGCAGGACCTTCGAGTACCGCGGGTGCTTCTTGCGGTCCTCGAGGGCGACGACGACGGTCTTTTCCATCTTGTCGGACACGACCAGGCCCTCGCGCACCTTGCGGTTGTTGCGCGGGTCCTCGGTCACGTTCTTCTCGTTCTCGGTCATGCGGCACCTTCACCAGACGCTTCGGGGGACACCGACAGCCCGAGCTCACGCTCACGCATGACGGTGTAGACACGAGCGATCTCGTGCTTGACAGTGCGCAACCGGCGGTTGTTGTCCAACTGCCCGGTCGCCATCTGGAAACGAAGGTTGAACAGCTCTTCCTTCGATTCACGCGCACGCAGCACGAGCTCTTCATCGGTGAGCTCGCGCAGGTCCGCCGCGGTGGTACCCGCTGCCATCAGAAGTCACCACCCTCACGCGTGACGATGCGGCACTTCATCGGAAGCTTGTGGATCGCACGGCGGAGTGCCTCGCGAGCGATCGACTCGTTGGGGAAGCTCATCTCGAAGAGCACCCGGCCCGGCTTGACGTTGGCCACCCAGTATTCGGGCGAACCCTTACCGGAACCCATGCGGGTCTCGGCGGGCTTCTTCGTCAGCGGACGGTCGGGGAAGATGTTGATCCACACCTTGCCACCACGGCGAATGTGCCGGTTGATGGCGATACGCGCGGACTCGATCTGCCGGTTGGTGACGTAGGCGGGTTCGAGCGCCTGGATGCCGAACTCGCCGAAGGTGACCCTGGTGCCGCCCTTGGCAGCCCCCGACCGCTTCGGGTGGTGCTGCTTGCGGTGCTTGACCCTGCGCGGGATGAGCACTACTCAGCCCTCCCCGTTGCCGGTGTTGTTGGTGGACGGGGCCTCGGCCGGAGCCTCGGTCTTCGTCTGCGCCTCGGCGGCCGCACGGCCTGCCTCGGTGCTGGTCGCCGTGGTGCCCGACGCACCGGAGCGACGCGCCCGGTTCGGACGCTCGCGACGCGGCTCACGACGGGCGTCCGGCGCTGCCGAACGGACATCGGACTCGCGACGACCGCCGACGACCTCACCCTTGTAGATCCACACCTTGACGCCGATACGGCCGAAGGTGGTGCGGGCCTCGAAGAAGCCGTAGTCGATGTCGGCGCGCAGCGTGTGCAGCGGGACGCGACCCTCGCGGTAGTGCTCGGAGCGCGACATCTCGGCGCCACCGAGGCGGCCACCGCACTGCACCCGGATGCCCTTGACCTGCGGCGAACGCATGGCCGACTGGATGGCCTTGCGCATCGCGCGCCGGAACGACACCCGGTTGGAGAGCTGCTCGGCGGTCACCTGGGCGACGAGCTGGGCGTCGGCCTCGGGGTTCTTGACCTCAAGGATGTTGAGCTGGACCTGCTTCTTGGAGAGCTTTTCCAGCTCACCGCGAATACGGTCCGCCTCGGCACCCCGACGGCCGATGACGATGCCGGGACGCGCGGTGTGGATGTCGACCCGAACCCGGTCACGGGTCCGCTCGATCTCCACCCGCGAGATACCGGCGCGCTCCATGCCCTTGGCGAGGAGACGTCGGATCTTCACGTCCTCGGCCACGTATTCGGCGTACTGCTTGTCGGCGTACCAGCGGGACCGCCAGTCGGTGGTGATCCCGAGCCGGAAGCCGTGTGGGTTGATCTTCTGCCCCATTTAGCGGGCACCACCCTTCGTGCTCGTCTTGCGAGCCTTGGCGGTCTGCTTCGGCCGGGACTCGACCTCGACCGTGATGTGGCTCGTCCGCTTGCGAATGCGGTACGCACGCCCCTGGGCGCGCGGCCGGAAACGCTTCAGCGTCGGACCCTCGTCCACGTACACCGTGGAAATCCACAGGGTGTCCGGGTCGAGGCTGAGGTTGTTCTCGGCGTTGGCAATGGCACTGGCTAGCACCTTCGCGACCGGCTCACTTGCAGCCTGTGGCGCGAACCGGAGCACAGCCAGGGCCTCGCTTGCGCTACGTCCCCTGATGAGCTCGACGACACGACGCACCTTCATCGGTGTGGCGCGAACGTAACGAGCCCGAGCCACGGCGCGCGGAAGTGGAGCCTGCTCCACAGCCGACGCAGCGGCGTCGTTACGGGCGTTCATCGCTGCTTCCCCTTGCTCTTTCTTGGCTCTGTTGGTTCGTGCCACCGACTAGCGGCGACGTGCCTTGCGGTCGTCCTTGATGTGGCCCTTGAACGTCCGGGTCGGGGCGAACTCGCCCAACTTGTGACCCACCATGGCCTCGGACACGAACACCGGGACGTGCTTGCGGCCGTCGTGCACCGCGATCGTGTGACCCAGCATGTCCGGAATGATCGTGGACCGGCGGGACCAGGTCTTGATGACTGTCTTCTTGCCCGACTCGTTGAGCGCGTCCACCTTCTTGAGCAGGTGGTCGTCCACGAACGGGCCCTTTTTCAGGCTGCGTGGCATATTCTTCTACCTCCCTGCTCAGCGCTTGTTCTTGCCGGTACGGCGACGGCGGACGATGAGCTTGTCGCTCGGCTTGCTGCGGCGGGTGCGGCCCTCGGGCTTGCCCGCCGGGTTCACCGGGTGACGACCACCGGAGGTCTTACCCTCACCACCACCGTGCGGGTGGTCGACCGGGTTCATGGCGACACCACGGACGGTTGGGCGCTTGCCCTTCCA
>JALZNB010000182.1 GCA_030857905.1 Actinomycetota bacterium | reverse complement strand
GTAGACCTCCGCGACCCCCTCGATGTCCGCGATGGTCTGCGCCGTCTCCGGGATGGTGTCCTTCGCGGCACGGATGAGCACGATCGCGGTGATCATTCGGGGTTCTCCTCGGCTTCATCAGCGTTTGGCCCAGCGTAGAACGTTAGGCTTCGACCCGGCCGCCCCCATGGAGGAGACGATGGTGCAGACACCCGACGAATGGCTCGCCGACTTCGAGAAGAAGGTGGCTGACCTGCAGCAGAAGGCCACCGAGTTCAAGACGGACATCGAGGCGTCCGGGGCGACCGTGGTGTCGGGGGACGCGGCGGTGACGGTGACGGTGGCCGCCAACGGATCATTGACCGACCTGCGGCTGACCGACGCGGCGATGCGCAAGTCGGCGGGGGAGCTGGCGACCGAGATCCTGGCGATGACCCGGCAGGCCCGCCAGACGGCGGCGTCGCGGGTGGCCGAGGCGTTCGTGCCGCTGGGTGGGGACCGCGATGTCGTGCAGCGGATCGCGGAACCGGTCTCCGAAGATCATGCTCCGGCGGCGCCCGCGCGAAAGCGCTCCGAAGTGGACGATGAGGACTACGACAACGCCCCGGTCGTGCTTCACGACGTCGACAAGTGGTAGCAGGCGTCCCGATCCTTCGCCTAGTCCCTCGGGATCAGTGAAGTTCTGGCGTGGTCCGCCTTGTCCAGCCACTCGCGCCAGGTGGCGGCGGAGTGGGCGGGTTCGGACCAGGGTTGGGTGCAGTTGACCATTCGGGTGCCGGGGCGGTCCAGCCAGCGCAGCACCACGGCGACTTCCTCGGCTGGTGCACCGCGCAAGGGGCCTTCGCCCGCGGTGACGGTCTCGGCCGAGGCGACCAGGGCGTGCACCACGTGCATGGGTGGTGTTCCCCGGCGTGCGACACCCGCCGAGGCGAGCCGACCGTTGCGGACCACGGCGAACTCCCAGCCGCCCTGGGAATCGGGGCGGGCCGCGACGAGTTCGGTGATCGCGGCCAGGGACGAGAGGCGCTGGCCGCGGTCCAGGGCGCGGATCAACGTGCTCATCCGGTCTCGGTCCGAGCGTGCCTCCTCGAAGCGCCGCGCCGCTGCCAGGTCGACCAGTCTGCGTTCCAGGACGCGCAACGGGTCCAGGTGGCGGCCCGCGACCAGTGAACCGACGGCGTGCACCGCGGGGGCGTACTCGTCCTGGGTCTGCCTGCCCGCGCACGGCGCGCCGCAGCGGTCGAGTTCGGCCAGCGCGCACGGCTGCGCCTGCGGGGACCGGGCGGGGATACGGATCGTGCACGGCCGCACTCCCGTCGCCGTTTGCAGGGCCAGCATCGCTTCTTCCGCCCGACCGCGAGTGCGGAACGGCCCCAGCGCGCCGTCGCGAGGGTGGTGGACCAGGGACAGTCGGGGGAACGGTTCGTCGGTCAGAGTGACCCACCAACCGTGCCGGGGATTCTTGGACCTGCGGTTGTAGGCCGGTTTGTGCGCCGAGAGCAGCCGCAACTCCCGGACTTCCGCCTCCAACGAGTGCGCGCAGCTCACCGTGTCGACGCGGACGGCGAGGCTCACCATCTCGCGGAGTCTGCGGCGGGTCTCGCCCGCGGTGAAGTACTGGCGGACCCGGCGCCGCAGGTCTGACGCCGTGCCGACGTAGAGGACCTCCTCGGACGGCCCGCGGAACAGATACACCCCCGGATCGTTCGGCAGATCCTCGGCGAGGGTGCGCTTGCGCCGCTGGGCCGCGGTGACCTCGGGGATGTAGTCGAGCAGCTCTTCGAGCGACTGCACGCCGAGCGAGCCGACCCGTTCCAGCAGCCCGTGCAACACATCCACGGTCGCGCGGGCATCGGCGAGGGCACGGTGGTTCGGGGCGGTCGAGGCGCGGAAGAACGCCGCCAGGGCCGACAGCTTGCAACTCGGCGCTTCCTCGCGGCTGAGCACCCGGCGGCCGAGCCGGACCGTGCACACGACGGTGGGTTTCGGCCAGGGGTAGCCCAGCCTGCCGCAGGCCGCCTTGATGAAGCCCACGTCGAAGCCCGAGTTGTGCGCGACCAGGACCGAGCCCGCCGCGAATTCGAGGAACGCGGGCAGCACGGTGTCGAGCTTCGGCGCCGCGTACACCATCGTGTCGGTGATGCCGGTGAGCGCGACGATCTCCGGCGGGATGCCCCGGCCGGGGTCGACCAGGGTGGCGAACTCGCCGATCACCTCCCCGCCCCTGACCTTGACCGCGCCGACCTCGGTGATCGCGTCCCGCTCGGCGCTGCCGCCGGTGGTCTCCAGGTCGAAGACGACGAACGTGATCTCGCGCAGCGGGGTGCCCAGCTCGTCGAAACTGAGCTGGGTGCGGGGATCGCGTGTCGTCGTCATCGTCGGCGACGCTAGATCAACCCACTGACAATCCCGGTCTCGGCGCCCGGCTACCGGGACATCGTTCTGCGCTCTCCGGGGCCGCGACTAGCCTTGTGGAATGGCCTCGTCGCCCCAGCCGGTCGGACCGCAGTCGGACCCCTCGCCCGATCCGTGCACCGTGGACGGTCCGGTCGACGGGTCCGATGATTCCACTGTGGACTGGTCGGCCCTGCCGGACGCGGTCCGGTCCCGGCTCGCCGAGTTGGGGGCCGAGGCGGTCGGGGGGTTGCCGAAGGTCGACGTGCCGCAGAATCTGCGCGCGGTCGCCCGCTTCGCCCCCGCCAAACGCGCGCGGCTGGGCGGCGCGCAGATCGTCGCCGGACTGCGTGACGGTGTCGCTTTCCGCACGGCTGTCGTGGAGTGGCTGCGGGAGAACCGGCCCGCCACCCTGGATGTCGGCGGCGGCGACTCGGTCGCGGCGGCGTCGGCGTCGGTGCTGCTCGGCCAGGACGCGGCCGTGCACTATCTGGAGCTGGTCTCTCGCCGCGCCTCGGACACCTCGCTGCGGATCGAGCGCGACGCCGCTGTCGCCCGGTTGCAGAAGGTGGAGGCGGAGTTGGCAGGCCTGCAAACCGTGGTCGAGGCGTCGACGGGCGCTGTCGACAAGGTGCGCGCCGAGGGTGAGACCGAATTGGAGCGCCTGCGCAAACGCCTGCGGGAACAGGGCGTGCGGCTGCGCGAGGCCAAGGACGCCGCGGCGGCGGCCCAGGTCGTCGCCGACCGCTTGCGCGCCGAGGTGGCGGCGGAACTCGCAAAGCTGACCGAGCAGCGCGACCGTGAACGAGAACGTGCCGAGCACGAGCGGGCCCGTGCCGCGCGAGCCGAGGGTGACGCCGACATCGCCCGCCAGTCCGCGCGAGAAGCGCGGCAGGCCGACGAGGTTCGGCTCGCGCTGTTGGTCGACACTCTCGACGGCGCTGTCACCGGTCTCCGGCGTGAACTGGCGCTCGGTGGGGGAGGCCCACGCCCGGCTGACCTTGTCCGTGGAGCGACGGCCGCCCTGGGCGTCGTCGGTCGGGTCGAGGACCCTGCGGCGCTCGATCGGCTGCTCGCGCTGCCGTCAGTGCATCTGGTGGTCGACGGTTACAACGTCACCAAGACTGGTTACCCGGATCTGTCGCTCGCCGACCAGCGGGATCGTCTCGTACGGCAGTTGGCGTCGCTTGCCGCGCGAACATCGGCAGAGGTGACGTTGGTCTTCGACGGTGCTGGGGTCGTCGCGGTACCGGTCGCGGCGCCGCGCGGGGTTCGGGTGCTGTTCAGCGACCCAGGGGTGTTGGCGGACGACGTGATCAAGGCGTTGGTGACCGCCGAGCCTGAGGGGCGTCCGGTGGTCGTGGTGACCTCGGATCGCGCTGTCGCCGACGCGATACGCAGGCGCGGCGCGCACCCGGTGCCCTCCGCTGTCCTGCTCGCCCGCCTGGGCCGGATCTGATCGACCGTGACGTGATGGCCGCCGTGCCGTTATACCCGTGAGCAGCGAGGAGGGTGTCGCCGGTGCGGCAGGGTGTCCTAGGGGCGTTGGTACTGGTCGCGGCCTTGTTGGGGATGCCGGTCGCCGGAGCGCAAGGGCCCGCTGAGCCCCCGCAGCTTGAGGCGGGCGTCGGCCCGGGTGCGCCGGTACCCGATCCGCGTCCGGGCGAGGCGTTCGCCGACCCGAAGGTCGCCGAGTTGCAGCGCACCGCCACCGATGTGCAGCGTGAGCTGGCCGAACTCTCCGGCCGCATCCGGGTCGCCGAGGACGAGCTGCGGGCGGCCACCGGTGAGGCGGGGTTGGCCCGCGCGGAGCGCGAAGCCGCCGACAAGGTCGTCTCTGCCAGACAAAACGAGGTCGATGCCTACTCATCAGCGGTGTTCTCGGCGATGGGACAGCCGACTCAGGTGCGTGTACTGCTCACCGCGGGCAGCCCAGACGAGTTTCTGCAAGGTGCCGGTCTGATCAACAGGTTGACCGCCGATCAGGACAGCAGACTGGCCGACGCCGTGCGCAGGCAGCGTGTTGCCGCCGAGGCGGAGAATACTGCGACAGCGGCGGAGCGGTCGGCGGCCGACCGCAGGGCCGACCTGGACCGGCGGAACGGCGACGCGACGAACCGGGCGGCTGCGGTGTCCTCGGAGCTGCGAAGCAAGGTCGACGACACCAACGCGGTAGTCGTGGCCCAGCAGACCAGCCAGCGTGAGCGCAACGAGCGTACGGCGGCGAACTGGCGTGCTTACACCGGCAAGCTGGCGGCGGCTGGCATCACCGCTCCCAGAGCGGCCGCGTTGCGTGATCCCGCTCGCCTGCCGGCCGGACTCCAGGCCCTGCCCGGCTCGGGGGGTGTCCTGCAGGCTGGAGCCGCTCAAGCGACTCTGGTCGGTGGTGAGCGTCTGCTCGTGTTGCCTGCCGAGGTGATCGAAGCGGTCAACAGCGCTGTCGGTGCTTTGGGCAAGCCGTTCGTGCCGGGCAAAGGCGGCGAAGGACCCACCGCGTACTCCTGTGACGGCTTGGTCCGCGCTGCCTATGCCGCGGGTGGTGTCGCGCTTCCAGCGGCCGCAGGCGAGCAACTGGCGGTGCTGACGCCTGTCGCCACTGTCGACGCGCAGCCGGGGGATGTCGTGTTCCTCGGGCCGGCGCGACTGGGCGTACAGGGGGTCGGCATGGTCTTGGACGCCAAGACCATGCTGACCGCCGACGCGCGTCTGGCCGGAGTGGTCGTCACCGACTTGCCGACGACCGACACCGTCCTCGGCGTCGCTCGTCCGTCGCTGCCTGCTCGTGCCGCACAGCCGGTGCCGCAGGCGACTGATGGTGGACTGACCTGGCGCTGTGGAGGCGTGCAGCTTCCGCCTCGCGGCCCAGGAGAGGCTGCGGGCGCGTGGGGTGGCTATCCGAACGGCCTGATCCCGCAGGCCGCGTTGTGTCCACTGGGCGTCGCTTCTCACGCGCTGCGCTGTGACGCCGCCGAGTCCTACCGGGCGATGTCGACCGCGTTCGAGTCGACGTTCGGCAAGCCGTTGTGCGTGACCGACTCCTACCGGACTTTCGGCGCTCAGGTACGGCTCTACGGCACCAAACCCGCGCTCGCCGCCGTACCAGGCACGAGCAACCACGGCTGGGGGCTCGCGGTCGATCTCTGCGGGGGCGCGCAGTCATTCGCCACCGCCGAATATGGCTGGTTGGTCGCCAACTCGGGGTTATTCGGATGGTCGAACCCGGCGTGGGCCCAGCCGGGCCGGGGTCGGGAAGAACCCTGGCATTGGGAATTCGTCGGAGCCTGATTCCGGCGCTCGTCCACTCTTTCGATCAATAGGTTTCGCTGATCACCGAACATCGGCGATTCGAACATGTGAGCGAAACTGTCGGTGTCTTCTCCTATGGTGATCGGTGAGTGTCGGTCGAGACGGTGAGGAGCCCGGTAATGATCATCGACTGCGATGGCTGCGAGGTCCGTGGCAATGCCTGCGAGGAGTGCGTGATCAGCGTGCTTCTCGGCGCCCCGCCGAAGGTCGACCTCGACGCGGGCGAGCGGCGGGCGATCGACGTGCTCGCCGGGGCCGGACTGGTGCCGAGGCTGCGTCTCATTCCGATCGAGAAGAGCGCGTGACATTCCGGACACGCCCGAGTGAAATCCATCGCTCGCCGAGCGGTCGCATGTGTCGCCGAGTGGTTCACCCGCACGATTAACCGAGGTGTAGCGCTCATCACAGAGTGGAGTCGGGACTGCTCCGTTGGTGTTTCCCGTGGCCGCGGGTGTCTTTTTCGGTCTCGCCAGTGGACGCGCAGGCTCACTTTTCGTAACCTGTCCGAGATCCTCGCGGCCGGCAGCGGCCCACCCCGGGGCGGCTCCGCGGGATCGCCGCCGAATCAGCCTTGTCGGGGGGCTGAACCGGATTCCCCCACGGTGGGGCAGACCTCGATCGGTCGCGTGGTGCTCCCTGCCACGTCGGTCGGGCCGGAACGTGTTCCCGCGGGCCGGTCCAGCGAGGGTGCCCCGTCGGCGGTCATACCGAAGAAGGAGTACACGCGACGTGTCGTCGCATCGACTCAAGCGTGCAATGCGCGGAGCCATGAGTGTGACCGCGATCGTCGCGGTGGTGAGCTTCTTCCCGTCACCGGCACTCGCCCAACCCGCCCCGCAGCCTCCGCCACCCACCACGGCCTCCGAGGCGCTCAAGCAGTTTCAGGACCTGAGCGCCAAGGCCGGGGACGTCAACGAGGACCTGCTCAAGGCACAAGCCGATCTGGAGATCAAGAAGGCCGAGTTCGACAAGGCCACCGCCGATCTCGCTCGCGCGGGCGAGCTGGAGAAGCAGGCCAGGGCCCAGGAGGAACAGTTCCGCGGCCAGGTCGACCAGTTGGCCAGCGCCTCGTTCCAGGGCGCTCGGTTCAACAAGATCTCCGCACTGCTGACCGGGTCGTCGGCGGACGACTTCCTTCAGCGCGCGTCCGCGCTCAACGTGCTCGCCACGGACAACCAGCAGGCGCTGGAGAAGTACACGTCCGCGGTGAGCATGACCGAGCAGGCACGCACGCAGGCCGAGGACGCCCAGCGCCGCTCGGGGGAGGCCAAGACCACCGCCGAGAAGCTGACCGCCGAGATCACCAAGACCCGGGACGACCTCAAGGGCCAGATCAAGCAGGTCGAAACGGCCAAAGAACGTCTCACGGTCAAGGACAAGTCCGACCTGCAGGGTCCGAGGGACGACGGTGTCTATCTGCCGCCCTCCGGTACCGCGGGCAAGGCGATGGAAGTCGCCCTCGCCCAGCGGGGCAAGCCCTACGTGTGGGGTGCCGAGGGTCCGGGCAGCTTCGACTGCTCAGGTCTGACGCTCTACGCCTACCGGGCGGCCGGTTACAGCCTGCCGCACTCCAGCCGCGCGCAGTACGGCTACGGCCGTGCGGTGTCGCGCAGTGAGCTGAAGCCCGGCGACCTGCTGTTCTACGGTGGCAGCCCCAGTTCGATCCACCACGTCTCCATGTACATCGGCGACAACCGGATCGTGCACGCCTCCACCTCGGGGGTGCCGGTCAAGACCGACTCCTTCGAGGGTGGCGGCCGTGACTACCTGGGGGCTCGCCGCATCGTCGGCTGAGTTCTCTCGCGCAAGCGGGTGTTTTTCGATCGGGACCAGGGCACTGCGCTCTGGTCCCGATCCGTTTGTCCCCTACGATCCGGGCATGGCCTCACGGGCCCGGGTGCGGGCGTGGTTGAGCGCGGCGGTGGCTGTTGTCGCCCTCGCGGGCATCGCGCTGGTCTCGGTGCCCACGCCGGGGGTGGCCCCGCACGTCCAGGCCGGTGAGGCGCAGCCGCTCGGCGGAATCCCGCCGATCGAGCCATCCGGCGATGTCGCCGACGGCGAGCGCGCCGAGGCGATCACCTCGTTGCTGGCCAAGCGCGCCGACGCCGTGCTGCGTCGCGACGAGGACGCGTTCCTGGCCACCCTCGACCCGGGCGCCGATCCGACTTTCCACCAGGCGCAGCGCTCCTTGTTCGTCAACCTGGCGGGTGTCCCGCTCTCGGACTGGTCCTATGTGGTCCACGCCGACGACTCGCTCGACCTGAGCACCCTCACCGCGCCGCACGCCGATCCCACGGCCGAACTGTGGGCGCCGAACGTGGAGTTGCGTTACGGGTTGCGGGGCATCGACTTCGCCCCGACCACCCGCACGATGGGCTACCTGTTCGCCCACCGCGGCGGGCAGTGGTACCTGCGCTCCGACAACGCCCTGACCGAACTCGGCAGCCGTACGTGGCGTGGGCCGTGGGACTTCGGGCCCTGCCTGGTGTACACGACCGCGAACGGTCTCGTGTTGGCCCATCCGGGCAATCAGGCGATGGTCGACCGGCTGGTCCGCGAACTCGACGCGTCGGTGGCGGCGGTCAGCGAGGTCTGGGGCCAGGACTGGTCTCGTCAGGTGGCGCTGTTCCTGCCGGACGGCCCCTCGGAGATGCGCGCGCTCGTCGGCCCCGACTTCCCGGTGGAGTCGGTGGTGGCCGTCGCCATCGCCGATCGGGTCGACACCGCCGAACGCACCGCGACCGGGCAGCGGGTGGTGCTCAGCCCGATGGGCTCGCGGGCGCTGTCGGTGGCGTCGCTGCGGATCGTGCTGCGGCATGAGATCACCCACGTCGCCGCGCGGGCGATGACCGTCGACGGGTCGCCAATGTGGTTGCTGGAGGGGTTCTCCGACTACGTCGGCTACCGCGACAGCGGAATCGGTCTGGCCCAGGGTGCCCCGGAGCTGGCCAGGCAGGTGCGCGAAACCGGGCCGCCGAACGGGCTGCCCGAGGATCGCGCCTTCCGGGGCAAGGACCGCGAGATGGATCTCGCCTACCAGCAGGCGTGGTCGCTGTCGCGCTTCATCGGCGAGAAGTACGGCGAGGACAAGCTGGTCGCGCTGTATCGTTCGCTGGCTGGTGCCGGACCGGTCTCGGCCACCGAGACCGACGACTTGCTGCGTCGCGCGATCGGGATGGACCGCAGTGAGCTGCTGCGCGGGTGGCAGTCGTATCTGCGTCAGGAACTGGACTAGTTTTACCGGGTGCGTAAGACCCTTTTGGTGACCAACGACTTTCCTCCGCGTGCGGGCGGTATCCAGACCTACCTGCATTCCTTCGCCTCCCGGCTGCCGGGACGCGAGCTGGTGGTCTACGCGCCGTCGTGGGAATCGCGGACCGGGTCGGACCCGGAGTTCGACGCCAAGCAGCCGTTCACCGTGGTCCGCCACCCCGGCACGTTGATGTTGCCCACTCCAGATGTCGCCAAGCGCGCCAAGGAGATCCTGCGCGCGGAGGGGTGCGACACGGTGTGGTTCGGCGCTGCGGCGCCGCTGGCTCTGCTGGGCCCCGCGCTGCGCAAGGCGGGTGCTCGGCGAGTGGTGGCCAGTACCCACGGGCACGAGGTGGGGTGGTCGATGTTGCCCGGCGCGCGCCAGGCGATTCGGCGTATCGGGCACACCACAGACGTGGTGACCTATGTCAGCAAGTACACCCGGGCCAGGTTCGCCGCCGCTTTCGGGCGAGACGCCGCCCTCGAACTGCTGCCCTCCGGCGTCGACACCGACCTCTATCGGCCAGACCCGTCAGCGCGGGCCGAGATTCGGGCGCGACACGGACTCGGTGATCGGCCGACCGTAATGTGCGTGTCCCGGCTGATGCCCCGCAAGGGTCAGGACATGCTGATTCGTGCCCTGCCGGGTATCCGGGCACGAGTGCCCGACGCGGCCCTGCTGCTCGTCGGCGGGGGCCCGTATCGGTCGCGGCTGGCCGCGTTGGCACAGCAGCACGATGTCGCCGAACACGTGGTGTTCACCGGCTCGGTCTCGTGGGAGGAGCTGCCCGCGCACTACGCGGCGGGGGATGTGTTCGCCATGCCGTGTCGCACCCACGGTCGCGGGCTCGACGTCGAGGCGTTGGGCATCGTGTTTTTGGAAGCGGCGGCGACCGGACTGCCGGTGATCGTCGGGCGTTCCGGTGGGGCGCCCGAAACGGTGCTCGACGGCGAGACCGGTCACGTGGTCGACGGCCGTGAGGTCACCGAATTGTCGGACCGGGTGGGTAACTTGCTCGCCGACCCCGATCGGGCGGCCGCCATGGGTGCGGCGGGGCGACGGTGGATGGAGCGGGAGTGGCGGTGGGACGACCGCGCGGACCGGCTCGCCACCCTGCTCGACGGTGAGACGACCTACCGGTTCAGCGCCGGGTGACGCAGTGGAGAACCGATGGAACCGATGATCGAGGACCGCGCCGAACAGCCCTATGTCGGTGTCCGGCGGGTGATCACGATGACGACGTTCAGCGCGGTCGCCGACCGTATCCCGGAGATCGTGGGCTGGCTCGCCGAGCGCGGCGCGGCACCGTCGGGGGCGCCGTTCTTCAAGTACAACCGGATCGACGTGGACGGGGAACTTGAGGTCGAGGTGGGATTCCCGGTGTCATCGGAGCTCGCGGGCGACGACATCGTGTTCGCCTCGGTCCTGCCCGCGGGCCGGTACGCGACGGTGACCCATGTCGGGCACCCGGACGGGTTGATGGGGGTGACCTCGGGCCTGCTGGAGTGGGGCGTCGACAACGGGGTGGCGTGGGATGTGCGCGCGGACGGGGTGTGGGGTGCGCGGATGGAGGTCTACCGCACCGCCCCCCGTGCGGAGCCCGACCTCGGCAAGTGGGAGACCGATCTGGTGATCCGGCTCGCCGACTGAGACGTGCTCAGTCGCGCAGTTCCCAGGTTCGCCCCGAGAAGTCCTCGTCTTCCGGGAGCGCCCGAGGTTCGGGCGGCCGGGTGAGTTGGGTGGCGAGTTCCTTGCCCACCACCGGTTCCAGCAGTGCCGTCCCGGCGGTCAACGCCTCGGCCGATGCCCGACCGATCAGGGCGCGCAGCTCCGAGGTGAGCGCCTGGGCGGAGAGCCGCCGTGTGGCCTCGCCCAGGTCCAGCGCGATCGGTTTGCCTTCCAGGTTCACCGTCACCTCGATGCCGTGCGCACCCCGCGCGGTCGCGGTGATGGCGCTCATCGCGGCGAACAGGCCGTGGTCGCGGTCGTCGAGTGCCGCGCCGGCCGCGATCAGTCCGTCGATGTCCACAGTGGACAGATCGGTCACGACCGCCGCCAGGTCGGGGGCGTGGTGGCCTCGGCCCGTTCGGTGAGAGCCGGGTCCTGATCGAGGCCGACGTGCGCGAGGTCGACCCCGCGCAGTGTCGACTCCAACGCGTGTCGGGTGCGTTGATTGGCCACGGCGGTGGCCTCGTCGATCGCGTCGAGCAGGGTCGTCGCCAGGTCGGTGCCGCCGAGCCGGAGCGCGGCCTCGGTGAGTTCGAGATCGGCGAGCGCGCCGCCGGGGTGCACCTCGATCCGGATCGCGCCGCGGTGGGCGTAGGCCGTGCCGGTGACGGGGAGTGTCATCGCGGGTGGACCCCTCCGTAGAAGGTGGACGCGGAGAGCTGGTGGGTGCGGCGGACCACGGAATCGGTGCCAGGCCCCGAATTGCCCTCGATCAGGGTGACCCGGTCGCCGTCGACCTTCTCCACGATGCCGATGTGTCTGCTGGTGGACGTGTTCGCCGGGCCGCTGCCGAACAACAGCACGTCACCCGGCTTGGCCTGCCTGAGCTGATCGCGGCCGAACGCCTGGTCTTCGCGCTGCCCCCAGCGGTAGACGTCGCCGGTGAACGGGTACAGCGGGATGTCGATGCCCGCGCGCCGCCACACCCAGGTGGCGAACGACGAACACCACGCCGCCTGCGGGCCGTACTTGTTCGCGTTGCCCGCGCCCTCGTGGTAGCCGATCTGCGTGGCCGCGATCCGGGTGATCTCCCGCGTCCTGCCGTTCGGCTCGGACTTGGGCTTGGCGGCCGGTCGTTCTTCGCGCCGCTCGCGCGGATCGGCGTAGCCGTCGTGCTCGACCACGCGCTCCAGCGCCCGCAGCCGCTTGGCCGCCTCGGTCATCTGCGCCCGCACCGCGCTCACCTGCTTGGCCGACTCGGCCGTGTACGTGCGGACCAGCTCGGCCACGTGCGCCACGGCCATGATCAGCGCCGCCCGCTGCCCCGCGCCCCGCACCGCGAGGCCCGCGTCGAGCACTCGGCTCGCCTGGCCGGTGTACTCGTCG